>MNYA01000475.1 GCA_001872985.1 bacterium CG2_30_54_10
CTTAGTTAAGCCTACTTTGGCTTCTCCAATATTTTTTCTACGATGGGTAAACACTGATGAACACGAATTTTATTCCGAGCATTTTTCTCAAGAATTTCCTTATCTAAGTGCCATTCGCGCGTGCCCCTCTTTATTGAGAAGTTACGATAATATCTCCAAAGTCACACCCGTCAGTAGGGAGCCGAATCTCCGAGGGAGTGCCCCCCGAGTTCTTTGGCGGCCGTTTCCGGCAAGACGGTGTTTACGGGTATTCCAGTTGCGATTTCGAACCCAGCCGGGGTTGCGAGGCGGGGAAGGATACGCACACGCATGTGGTAGAACGGCGCATCGCGGTCGTCGCGGGGGGCCATATCGATCACGAGGTTGTAGTCGATGACTCCGAGGAGGTTGACCACCCGGCCAAGGATCGCCCGGGTTGCATCCGCGAGTGCTTCCAGGATTTTGGGTTCGAGAAGCGTCAGACACGTGACATGGCGTCGCGGTACCAGGTGTACCTCATAGGGAACCTCTGAAGCCCACGGGCAGAAAGCTACGACGTGGTCCGTCTTGAAAATGATGCGCTCATTTCTGTTCAGCTCGGTTTCGATAAAATGGCACTCCGGGCAGCACCCTTCGTTGTCGTAGAACACTCTGCGAGACTCGATTTCCCGGCGAATGTTGGCTGGAACGATCGGGATCGCGTAAATCTGAGAATGAGGGTGGGGCTGGCTTGCACCCGCCCGCGGCCCGCAATTCTGGAAGATGATCACCTGCTCGACTCGTGGGTCTTTCAGGTGCGTCGCCGTGCGGCCCTGGAATGTGGAGAAAAGATCGCGAACCTCGTGAATCGAACGTTTATACAAGTATCCCCAATGGTCGCAGGACTCCACGACCACCTCGGCGAGTCCGAAGCCGCCGATGGAAAGGTACTCACCGTCGCGGGAGCGATCTGGGGTGGCTTCAGGGATCAGCGCCGGATAACGGTTTGGAACGACGTACAGATACCAACCCCGATCGTCGTTGAGTATCATTGAAGCTTTGTGCTCGCCGCCTTCAGGGCCTTTGCAAAAAGGGCAGTCGCCCTTCCGGTCAGGGCCATCGCGAAACTGCGCGGGCTCGCCGCCTTCGGGACGCTTCCCACGCTCGGGGGCCATTATGACCCAACCTTTTGTTATCGGGTTCTGTCGAATCATCGGGGCGATTTTATCATGATGAAATCAAAGGCGCAAATCGTTGCGTTTACGAGATCATTTTGCGGAGGCGGTAGGCGAGATCTGTGGGGGAGATCGGCTTCAGGATCAACTGAACGCTTGGATCGAGTATTCCCTGATGGGCGATGATGTCGTCGGTGTAGCCCGACATGAAAATCACCTTTATCGATGGGCGGAGCCCGCTAATGGCTGCGGCCAGCAATTTTCCGTTCATTTCAGGCATTATCAAATCGCTCAGGAGAACATCGATCGTGCCGGAATGGTTTTCAGCAATGGTTATTGCCTGCTTCGGGTTCGTGGCCACCAGAAGCGTATAGCCGAGGGCTTGGAGCGTGTCTTCGATGAGTTTCCCAATTGATGGATCGTCGTCAACGACAAGTATCGTTTCGGTTCCATGGGGTGTTTCAGCCTCTTGGGTTTCTTGCTTGATAACGGCGCTATCGGTCGTGGGAAGATAGACCTTGAAGGTGGTTCCATGGCCAGGTTCGCTGTAGAAATAAATGTGGCCGAAGTGCTGTTTTACGATTCCAAAGACGGTGGCAAGGCCCAAGCCGGTTCCTTTTCCGACTTCCTTGGTCGTGAAGAATGGTTCGAAAATTTTACCCTGGATCTCGCGCGGAATGCCGACTCCCGTGTCACTCACCGCAAGCATCAGATACTCCCCCGGCTTCTCGAATCTGTGGCGGGTCATATTTTCGGCCATTTTCAGCTCGATAAATAATTTCCCGCCTTCAGGCATGGCGTCTCGAGCGTTGACAATGAGGTTCATCAATACCTGTTCGATTTGCGTCCTGTCGGCCAGGACATTTTTCATGTATCCACCGTAGTTGATTTTCAACTCGATATCCTCGCGAAGAATCCGCTTGAACAGTTCAACCATACCCTTAACCACCTCGCGCAAATCGAGCGGATTGACCTGCAGGGCCTGCTTCCGACTGAAAGCAAGCAACTGACGGGTAAGTTGAGCGGCTTTCTCACCGGCGGCTTTAATCTGGGTGAGGTGCCTTTGAGTCGGGGCTTCAGGCGATGTATTTTTGACGGCAAGTTCGGCGTATCCGATGATTCCAGTCAGAAGGTTGTTGAAATCATGTGCCACCCCGCCGGCGAGATACCCGATGGATTCCATTTTCTGCGCCTGGCTCAACTCCTCCTGAAGTTTGACTCTGGCGGCCTCAGCCCTATTTCGTTCGGTTAGATCTCGGGCCGTGATCATGATGGCCATTCCATCCTCAAACTCGATCGAGCTGAAACTAAGCTCGACGGGTGTCCGGCTTCCGCTGAGGCTTATGAGAACAGCTTCCAGGGGGAAAAATGTTTTTTGAAGAGGCGCACGGATCTGCTCCTGAAGAATAGCTTTGTGGTTCTCGGGAAGGAACTGGGAAATGTTCAAATTCAAAAGGTTTTCCAGGGAAACTCCCAACTGGCTGCAAGCCCTGGAATTGGCCTGTCGAAAACTTCCATCCGGGGAAATGATGAATATCAGATCGGCGGCGCTTTCGAAAAGAAGGCGAAATTTTCTCTCAGAAACGGAAAGCGCATTCTCCGCGACACGGCGCTCAAGAATGTTCAAAACAAGGTAGAACAACCCCAGGGTCAGAAGGACGATTAACCCCATGATTGCCATCACCAGCGACTTGTGTCGATCGTAGAAGGAAACCGGAAAATTAACAATTTTGCTCTCGGAAGGGACAGAATCGAGAGGGATTCCGAACCGCACAAGCTGGTCGTAGTCGAACATCCAGAATGTCGGACTTTTCAAGTCAACCGCTTGGTCGGCGGTAGTACGCCCCCTTATGATGTCAATGCCTACCTCGGTCGCTCGGCGGCCCTGTTCGCGACCGCCCAGAACACGGCCGCCCAGAACCCCGTAACCGATTCTTTCTTCATGAAGGGCGTAAACCGGAACCGGCGACTGCTGCCCAAGCAGGCTTGCGATCTGTTGGTGGTCGTAAACGTTTCCTTCGCGATCGAGGCTGAAAGAAAGCGCAAGAACGATCGTTCCTGCTTTCAGCGATCTCAATGTTTCGATCGTCTCGTTTATTGGAAGGTTTCCCATGAAACGAATCCGGACCTTCCCCTCAAAATGCTTCAACTGCAATTCGGTTTCCCGTCTGCTTGATAGGCCGGTGACTGAGTAGTCATGTAAAACCAGGACATCGGTCGTTCCCGGTTGAATTCGGAGAGCAAGATCCAGGGTGGTTCCGGCGTCGAGGATCTCCGCGACTCCTGTTAGATTTACCTGGCCCGCAAGCATGGACGGGTCAAACCCGTTGATTCCGCAAAACACGATCGGAACCTTGGGGAAAAACAGTGGACGACAGATCAAGGCGAACTCCAGGGCCGGGTTGTCCGCCGCGAGGATCAAATCGAAGGTCTGGCTGGCATACTTTTCACTGAACAGCGAGATCAAGGCTGGAAAATGATTCGCTTTAGAATAATGCTTGCAGTCCAGGTGTTCGATGTGGGGTTCGATCTCCGGAGCCAGCTTTTCCAAGGTCTCAATGATGCCTTTCATCTCATTGTCCGACCAGGAATAACCATCATGATAGGAGTTCAGCACCAGTATTCTCGGCTTTGGCCTTTGATTCTCATGGCGCGGCGCAAAAATCGGAAATCCTGTTCCGACCGGGTTTTGAATATCCTTGGTGGTGAGAACCTGATAGAGGACAAACGTCATCAGGGCAGCGATCAGACAAGAAAAAAGGCTGGCCCCTAAAAGTGCCGATCGAGGATAGGAACCAGGGATTCCAAGTATTTTTGTCAGTTTGGAAAACAGAGTCACTGAATTTCGATCAACTCTCTGGAATAACCATAAATGACTTTACGTATCAACTCAATGATTCCTGGCGCAAGAGATTTCTCCCTTCGGTCGAAACGACGGCATCGTTTGTCATTTCGAACGAATGTGAGGAATCTCGCTTTATGTTGAGAACCAGCCAATGCCTCTTCTTTTTGAGCAGATACGATTCCCGGGAAACTACGGTTTTATTCAGAAACGCAGAAAGATATTTTGCCACAGAACACATAGAGCTGTAAAGATCCCCGCGGAACCAAAGAGAAGGCCGGAGAATGGGAGGGAAAGACAAATTTCAGTATCAACCCAATTGATCCGGGGGAAGCGTGAGAGCGAACCAGAGTGCGCAAGACACCCGACGGCAGGGGATGAGCCTCGCGAACTTACTTGGCGAGGCGAAGGGA
>MNYA01000191.1 GCA_001872985.1 bacterium CG2_30_54_10
GAAAAGGAATTTAGTATTGTTTGGTATCCGCTCAAAAAGAAGGGGCATTAGCTGATTCTCAACATAAAGCGAAATTCCTCACATTCGTTCGGAATGACAAACGGTAATGGCGAATCGATGACTGATGGAGTTTGTCATTGCGAGGAGGCAGCGCCGACGAAGCAATCTGGTTCAGCGGGATTGCTTCGCTTCGCTCGCAATGACATGAACCTGTCAGTCAGGATTCCCCACCACCAGTTTTTTCTCGGGTTTGGTCAGTTTTTTTATCTCGCTGAAGCCAAACGGAACTAGCGTTCGAGCCATCCTTTTTTCCTCCAGGTTCCGACCAATTGCCGGTATTCCTCGTCAAGAAGTGAGAAACAGTATTGATCCTGCCATTTGCCGTTGATGAAGAGCTCCTTTCGATGAAGGCCTTCCCGAACAAATCCAAGCTTTTCCAGGACTTTTCGGGAAGCTTGGTTGAGTGGCTGAACCCCGGCCCACACCCTGTGGAAGTTGGCGTCTTCAAAGCAAGCGGCAAGTATCGTGGAAACCGCCTCGGTCATCAGCCCCATGCCTGAATTTTCAAGATCGATCCAGTATCCGAGTCCGGCTGAGAAGCTAACCCCCCAATGGACAGAATGCAGGGATATCCGACCCAGAATCGCCCCGTCCGATCGTCTGAAAATGCCCATGTCAAGGCGCTGGGATCGCTTCGATTCCTGGTGCTCGAATTCGATACTTCTTTGGATATCCGCCAGCAATGGGGGTTTTGACGATTCCGGCATCCAGGGCAAAAGCCAAAACCGGTTTTTTTCGACCAACTCGAGGTATTCCTCGGCGTGGCTTCTCGAAAACCGCCTCAAAAAAATCCGCGGGGAAAAAAGGCATCGCTCAACCGGGAACACAAAGGAAAAAGCAACCTTTTTCCTTTTCTCAGTTTCCATTTTGCCTCTTGGATCTTGAATCTTGGATCTGGGATCTGGGATCTGGGATCTTGAATCAAAAATCTTAAATCTGGGATCTGGGATCTTGAAATTTTCGGAAATGGAGCTTCCAATGAACTCAAGTCAACGCTTTGATTCTAACCCATGTCGAACGTTCAAAGGAATTTTTTTTGACGTTGGTGGGACACTTCTTTTTCCGGATCCTGAAGTTATCCGGCACTGGATCAAACGCTCGTTTGGACGACGTTTCGATTTTTCCGAAGTCCTTAGGGCGGTAGAATTCGGCTCAGTCGCATTGGATAACGCAATGGATACAAATGCTACAGCCGTGCCACAACCCGAGTGGTGGGAAACATGCTTCGGAAGCCTTCTTACCTTTTTGGGTGTCAGCTGGGAAATAGGTTCTGAAACATTTTCCGGCTTTCTCGATGGCTTGCGAACCCATCACAGGAATTCCAATCTGTGGTCGCATGTCATTCCCGGCACACATAAGATACTGGAAAAGCTTTCCAGGAAGAAATACTTTCTTGGGGTCATTTCCAACAGCGACGGCCGTGTTCTAGCCCAACTGGAACAGGCCAAGCTGGAGAAGTATTTTTCGTTTATTTTGGATTCTCATGTCGTAGGATGCGAAAAGCCAAACAAGGAAATTTTTCTGATGGCCTTGCGAAAGAGCGGCCTCCCACCTGAACAGGTTCTTTTCATCGGCGACATCATCCATATCGACGCCAAGGGATCTGGCGCCGTGGGGATTTCGCCTCTTATCCTCGATCCTCTTGGAAAACGCAAAAACTCAGGCATTCCTAGAATCAGCAGTTTGATGGAACTTCCCGATTGGCTCGATTCAATCGCAAACGGTACCCGAAAATTTGGGAGGTACACGAATATTGCAAGTGCCTCATTTGAATAGTTCGGATCGAAAATCGAAGTCGCGGGTTTTATCCCGCGCAACCAAAACCTGCGACCACGGACGAATCAACCGGGACTGTCATTATTGATTAGATGCGGCCCCTCCACGGAAATCTTCCCGCTCTCCAACCTGAGAATCGTTCTACAGACTTTTTGGGCGATCCTCCGGTCATGGGTTACAAGAACGAGGCCCCCGCCACCGGCCACATACTTTTCGAGCAACTGTATGGAAAACCCTATGGCAGCATCATCGAGATTTCCCAAAGTCTCATCAACCAGAAGAATAGCGGGGTTGATCGCCATCGCACGGCCGAGGGAGACCCGGGCGGCTTCGCCCCCGGAAAGCCCTGTTACATTGCGATTCCAGAGATGAAAGATCCTCAATGTTCGGGCAAGGTCTTGCCCCGTTTTCCGGGCATCCTGGAAATCGCAGTTTCGGGCATGCAGCCCGGAAAGAATGTTGTCGCCGACGGTTCCGGAAAAAAGATACGGTCGCTGGAAAACCAGGACGCACTCACGCCCATTCGTATCAATCGTTCCGGAATCCGGGCGTTGAATTTTCGCCAGCAATCGCAATAAGGTGGTTTTCCCTGACCCGGAACGGCCCGTAAGGGCTGTTCCGCCGGACAAAGGAATTGAGGTTTCGACACCTGAAAACAAGTTCGCGCCATCAAAAGAAACGGAAACATTATTGAGTGAAATGCCTTCTAAAGCAGGGAATCTAGCAGCCAAGGAAGATTCGGGGGAAAAGCCAGGTTCAGCAGCCAAGCCGGATTCAGGAGCCAAGCCGGATTCAGGAGCCAGGCCGGATTCAGGAGCCAAGCCGGATTCAGGAGCCAGGCCCATTTTAGCAGCAAAGCCAGGTTCAGCGGCCAATCCCGATTCAGCAGCAAGACCAGGTTCTGGGGCAAAGCCAGGTTCAGCGATCCCGGCATCCGACGAACCACGGCCGTCAAGTGCATCCTCCGATGACGCAGAGCGCTTTCGGAAAGACGACCGTGAGAGGGTGTGGATAAGAAGCGAGTTGATGAATGCCATGGAAAGCAGGAGAAAACCCAGAGCCAGAGCCAGTTCCGTGTCTCCTTTGCCCGTTTCGAGAGCAATCGCGGTGGTCAAAGTTCGGGTAATTCCTTTGATGTTCCCGCCAAGTATCATGGCAACACCTACTTCGGAAAGTATCCGACTGAAACCGACACATATCGCGACTCCGATTCCAACCCGACATTCCCGCAACAGGAGCCGGAAAAAAGGCCAACCCCGAATTCCGAGATTTTTCGCGGTTTCAAGCCAATCAAGCGGAACCTGGGAAATGGTCGAATGAAGGAATACGGTAACGAGGGGTACAATCAAAAGGATCTCCCCCGCAACGATTCCCGAGGGGGAATACATCAGTTCAAGAGCTCCCAGAGGCCCTCGGCGCGAAATAAACAGATACACCAACGTCCCGATGATGACCGTCGGGACTGAAAGTAATCCCTGAAAAAGCAATACAGTCGGCGATTTCCACCGCGGTGAAAGGCAAAAGATACGCCAAGCCAAAGGAAGTGAAATCGCCATTCCAATGACGGTTCCGACAACTACGATTTTCAGGGTAAAGAAAAAAATTCTAAATGTTTCGAAGTCAAAAGAGAGCAGGCGCTGGAGGGCTCCACAAAAGGCTTGGTACAAGAATCCCAAGGAATCCATATCAATCGAAACCCAAAAAGTTCGCCATTAGCTTCTCAAAGAGTTAACCGCTCGCACTACGCAATCTACATGCTGAAATAATGGGCCGCCTCGTTCAGAAAAAGAAGCCCGGAAACAGAGTTTTCGGGAACCATTTGGTAATTTTCGGTCATCGCGATCCCTATGGATTCGGCGTTGAGTGCTTTCAACAATTGTTTCTGGAAGGAAAGTTCGGGGCAGGCCGGATAGCCAAATGAGAAACGCTTTCCCCGGCAGGGCATCGACCAACCCGCCTCGGAAATCCGCTTCAACTCTGATTCGCCCTGAACCTCTTCGGTAACCCACCTCTGGATGAACTCGGCCCCGCAATCGGTCAACTCCGCCAGAAGGCCTGTCCAGAAAAGATAATCTTTATAGCGGTCCTGTTTGAAATGCATCTTCGCAAAATCTTCGGCCTCCTGACCGACCGTAACCGCCCAAAGGACAATCGAATCGTCGCCTCGCTTTGAAACGAAATCACTCAGGCAAACCCCGGCGGACTGGCTGCTCCGTGGAAACTCCCATGAGAACGATCGTTTCCCGCCAACAGGCTTGACAACAATGCAGTCGCCGTCAGATTTGCAGGAAAAATACCCATACCTGGCCCTCGGCCGGACAACCGATCGTTTTCTCATCTCATCGAGAAGCCGGTCGAGAGCAGGCTTTGCATCACGGTCTATCATTGCCCGGTATTCCATATCGTCCATTTTTCCCTGGTGGAATTTCCAGCGGGCCTGGAAAAGGGGCTGCGGTTCGAGAAGGCGGATCAGGTCTTCGAGACCGACTTCGACATCCTTGGCGCCCCAAAAAGGCGGGGAAATCTTTTCGCGTTCAAAAAGCGGCTCTGGGGGGGAATCCTCGCGTGGTATTTCACAGAAAACACCATGGCATCCGGAATTTTTTTGAGGCTTCGAAGCCGGTTCGATCGATGTTGCAGGATTTTTTTTCGGCCGGGAACGCGTAATGGAATCCATGATCGTCAGGCCATCGAACGCGTCCCG
>MNYA01000341.1 GCA_001872985.1 bacterium CG2_30_54_10
TGATGGTGGATGATCTTCCTGCGGGCGATTTCGAACTGGTACTACATCCCGACGAAGTGGTAATCCAAATCAGGCTGACGAAAGGGAAGAAGATCGGCTCCTGGCTGATTTCCCGCGACAGATGCCTCCAGGCACGCACCGTGAAGCCGCTTCATATAACCAGCGTCGAGAGCGACAACGCCGCGAAAAAAGTGGTGCTGCACCTCGCGAATGTTATTCCGACCACTCGGGTACATGTTCTGGCTGCGCGTTTCCAGACCACCCCCGTCGTCTGGAACGCACTCGGTTTCTGCGATCTTCCCGGCCTTTCGCTCACGCGGCTATCGAGGCCCTTGAGCCGATATCTGTCGGGTCGTGCCATCGGCGACGAATACCGTTACATCCTCGAACGCAAATTCGCGCGGATCTTCGCCGGGAACATGCTTGCACGCCCCAGCCTTCTCCTGAATCCCTGGAGCCTTCGAAAAACCGACACCGGGAAACAAGATGCGCAGGGGGGTGACGCGTGGGGCCGTGTTGCGGAGCCTGAGCCTACGGCGCCAATGGAATCCAAAGCCGGCTCAACCCATTCACAAGCGAGCGCCGGAGAAGGCGATTACTCCGAGTTCGATTACCTTCCCGAACCGTCATTACTGCTTTCGAATCTCAAGCCGGAAGCCGATGGAACCGTTTCGATCCCGATGGACAAGCTGGGTTCGCGGCAACAGCTTCACATTCTGGCCGTCGATCTTCGGGACGCCGTTTATCGGGAAATCTCGCTTCCTTATGCGTCCGAGACGGTCAAGGATCTTAGAATGTCCCGATCTCTTGACGCGCAAAAACATTTTTCCGAACAGAAAAACATCTCGCTCGTTGCATCCGGACAAGCCTTTACGATCGAAGATATCACCACCGCCAAAATCGAGGTCTACGATTCTCTTGCAAGTGTATATCGCCTGCTGACAACCTTGAACGCAGATCCGAACATGGCGGAGTTCGGGTTCATCCTCAACTGGCCGAATATGAAGCAGAAAGAGAAGCAGACTCTTTATTCGAAATATGCGTGCCACGAACTCAACTTTTTCTTGTTCAAAAAGGATCCAAAATTCTTCGCGGAAGTAATCAAGCCGTATTTGAAGAACAAGAAAGACAAGACTTTTCTCGACCGTTGGCTTCTTGATGACGATCTGCAAAGCTTTCTGCAACCCTGGTCTTACGGCCGTCTCAACGTGGTCGAGCGGATCCTGTTGGCCAGACATATTCAAGGGGAAGGGCCCGCGACCGCGCGGCTCATCAAAGAGCTGAACGACATGATTCCCCCCAACCCGGAGCGTTTCAATCAGCTCTTCGATACCGCTGTCAAGGGAAGCGCCCTGGAAACAGACGATCGCTTGGGCTTTGAAAAGGCTGCAAATGCCATTAGCCCCAAGGCGATGCTGCCGAGTAAACTCATGAGCATGTCCGCCCCCGCTTCTCCCCCGCCGCCGCCACCTGCGCCTTCAATGGAAAGCGCTTTTGGCGACGATGAATCCATGACGGGAGGAAAAGGCGGGGCTGCCGATCAGCCTATGCCGGCGAAAAAGTCCAGAATGGCCAAGTTGAAAAAGATGGCCCGTAGGAGCAAGGCCGACTCAAAAGAGGAGTTGAGCTTGCAGGCCACCCGTTCCGAGGCTGATGCGGTTGGCGTGGAAGAGGGGCGACTCGATGGAAATTTTGCAATGGCGAAAGACAACCTGAGGCGCCAGGAGGCCCGGCAACTCTTCCGTCAGCTCGAAAAAACCGAGGAGTGGGTCGAAAACAACTACTGGCACCTGCCAATCGAGCGCCATTTCGCCGACCTCATCACCGTCAACAGCTTCTGGAGCGACTTCGCCGCCGCGCCGGCCGATAAGCCTTTCCTGTCAACCAACATCGCCGAAGCCTCGCGGAATTTCCCCGAAATGATGTTCGCCCTGGCGGTGCTCGACCTTCCGTTTACCTCCGGCGAACAAAAAGTGGTATTCGAAGGCCCGCGCATGCGCATCACACCGACAACCGACATCGTCCTCTTCCACAAGGAAATCAAGCCGGTCACCTCAGTGGAGAAGACCCAAACCATCCTGACCGGCCAGAACTTTTACGCACAGAACGATCGTTATCGGTATGAAAACAACGAGCGCTTCGACAAGTTTGTCACCGAGGAATTCCAGACGCATCGTGTTTACGGGTGCCAGGTCGTTCTCACCAACCCGACATCCGCGCGCAGGAAGGTGGAGGTATTGCTTCAGATCCCAGAGGGGTCCATACCCGTTCTGAACGGCTTCTTCACCCGTAGCACCCACGTTCAGATTGAGCCGTTTTCGACTCAGACCGTGGAGTATGCATTCTATTTCCCCTTCCCCGGCAAGATGCGGCACTACCCGGTTCATATCGCCGAGAACGGGAAACTGATCGCCGCGAACGACCCATTCGTCTTCAACGTCGTGGATGAGCCCACCCGTTTCGACACCACCTCATGGCAATACATTTCCCAAAACGGTTCCGACGATGATGTTCTGAAGTATCTTGCCGAGAACAACATTCAGAGACTCGATCTGTTACTGATCGCTTTCCGGATGAGAGAAAAGGGAATGTTTCTCAAGGTGACGGATCTCCTGCGGGCAAGGCACGTCTACAACGACACCCTGTGGTCTTACGGGCTCTATCACAATCTCCTTCCAACCTTGAGGGAATATCTTCCCCACACCTCGTTCGCCGACAAATGCGGTTCGACGCTCGTAAGCGCGCCTCTCACCCTCGACCCGGTCGCCCGGTTTGCCTACCAGCACCGCGAATACTGGCCGTTGGTGAACGCTCGCGTTTACCAACTAGGCCAGAAACGGAAGATCCTCAACGAACAGTTCTCTGCTCAGTATCAGGCGCTTCTGTCGGATCTGCGCTACAGATCAACACTTTCCGATGTCGACCGAATGGCCGTAGTCTACTATCTGCTATTGCAGGACCGTGTCGAGGAAGGGGAAAAGTTCTTCGCCGCCGTCAAAGATCCTACAGTTGTACAAACCATGCAATATCAGTATTTCAAGGCATATCTTGATTTCTCGCAGGAAAAAATTGATGATGCGGTTGCGATCGCGAAGCAGTTTGCCGAGTATCCGGTGGACCGCTGGCGCAACCTGTTCGGGGATATTCTGGCTCAAGCCTCCGAGATTCAGGGAAAACCGGCGCAGGTCAACGATCAGGAAAGCCGCGATCAGGCGCATAACAAGCTTGCATCCACGGAGCCATCGCTTGAGTTCCAGGTCGAGAATCGGCAGATCACGCTTCGATTTCAGAATCTCAAATCGTGCGCGATCAAGTTTTACCTGATGGATCTCGAACTGCTCTTCTCCCGGAACCCCTTTGTACAGGAGGTCGGAGGCCAGTTCTCGGTGATCCATCCGAACGCCACGATGACAGTCGAGCTGCCCGCGGGCCAGAACACCCTCACGATCGATCTTCCCGAGAAGCTTCGCGACAGCAACGTGATGATCGAGGTCGGAGCCGGCGCCCTTGTCCGTAACCAAGCCTACTATCCTCACTCGCTCAACGTCCAGATGATCGAGAACTACGGTCAGTTGCGAGTCGCGCATGCCAGGACGGGAGCGCCGCTCCCGAAGGTCTACGTCAAGGTTTACGCCAAGATGAAGGACGGCCAGGTGACCTTCTACAAGGATGGCTACACCGACCTTCGCGGGAAGTTCGATTATTCAGCTCTGAGCACCAACCAACTCGACCAGGCCGCGCGGTTCTCGATTCTTATCATGAGTGAAAAGAACGGCGCCGTCGTCCGGGAAGCCGCTCCTCCCAAGCGCTGAGATAACTTCCAAGAAAGAGGGGGCAAGCGCCCCATGTGCGCTAACTTACGAATATATTGTCATCTCGAACGAATGTCAGAGATCTGATTGATACCGGGTTTCTCCCTTCTGTCGAAATGACAAAAGCTGGATTTTGGGGCTTAAGTTAGCGCACATGGGCAAGCTCCCCCTCTCGATACGCGAAGTGAATTTGTTTGTACCATTCGCTGCGGTCGGGCGCCTTGTGGTCGGGCGCCTCGCAGTCGGGCGCCTTGTGGCCTCCGGTCGTCTGCTTTCGTGATTTCCACCGGGTTATGGGATAGTGCATGCTGAAACCCGCGATCCTCCTCATCTTCTGAATGTTGCCAATTCCCATGCGTTTCAATGATTCCTTCGGTGATTCGATCCCCGAACCCGTGATTACCAAAGAACGAAATTTTGTATCATCTCAATAAGTCGGGGGAAGAGTGAAGGCCGCGACTAACAATGTCCGCTAAATTTCTCGGTTCGGCCTCAAATAGTGGACGC
>MNYA01000080.1 GCA_001872985.1 bacterium CG2_30_54_10
AGCGGTCTGAAGTCAAAAAGCCTCAAACGCAGATCGGATCAACGTTACGCCCACTTCTCGATAATTGGTATGTAAATTTTCCAAAGTGTCTGTTTGAGCGAGGGTTCGAGGTATTCACTTCAGCAGGCTAAACACTTACCTTTTGTTGATCCTCGACTGGTTGACCGGAACGATGGTTCGAGTTGCAGGCATTTTCGGGAAATCCAATTAAGCGGGTGGCCGGAAAACCCAAAGGGTTTTTCGCCGATTGCGGATTGGCCTGCTTTTTTCAGGGAGTTTCCAGCCCCGCCCCACTCGCGGAACATCTTTCATTTGGTTCCATTCTCGAGACAGGGGTGGCGGCCGAACTTTGAAAGCAATGTCAAGCACTTCCCTTCCCACCGAAGACTTACCATTGGCGCTCATTCGGAGGCGCAGAGATGGACTTCATCCTTGAAATCGATGGTACCCTTTTTCTCATCGAAGTCAAAGCCTCCAGTCATCCGTCCCGTTCGGACGCCCGAGGAATTCTCGCTTTTCGACAGTCATACCCGCAACGAAAGATCGGCCCTGGCCCGATCATCGCCCCGACGGACTCCCAATACCAAGTCACCGAAAATGTCCGCGTCATTCCCTGGGATCTGCAACAGTGGTAGGCATTTCCAAGAGAAGTCAGCGATTGAGTTCACACTCCAGGAGCATCCCAACCACGGCATGCGAGAATTTTCCCCGCTTTCATTTTCCAGGAAAAATCACCACAATTCCCGGACCGGATATCCGCTCGCCTTTTTCTGCTCGGAATCCCAGTTCCCAACCTTTCGCTTGCCCTTCGAACCCGGATAAATTAGAATGGCTCCACTAACCCATCCGAGGAGGGTTTGTGGAAAACCGTCTGCTGACGATCGTATTCATTGACGTCCAAGGCTTCACCAAGCGAACCGCCAACTCTACGCGTGAAGAAACAAGCACGTTCATTGAGGAGATTCGCGCATTCGTAACCCAGCACCTCGAAAAGTGCCAAGGACGCCTCGTCAAGACTATGGGCGATGGTTTCATGGCCGCTTTCGACTCTCCAACCAACGCAGTCCAATGCGGATGCGAGATGCAGAGAAAGCTCCTGGCCCGAAATGCCAATATCCTGAATCCCGAACATTTCGTCCGTTTTCGGATCGGGATAAATACAGGCGAGGTCGGCATTGATGAAAACGGAGATCTCTTCGGAGACCCCGTGAACATAGCCGCCCGAATCGAAGGTTTCGCCGAGTCGGGCGAGGTATATATTTCTGAAAGCACCTTTTTGGCGATGAACCGCAACGAGGTTGGAATCGTCGATCTCGGACCCCAAATGTTCAAAAACGCCACCCGCGAAATCCGCGTCTACAAGATCCTGGGGGAGGGCGATCGGAAGCCTGCTTCGGCAAACACCACCGCAAGCCCCTCCGCAAGTGTCTTGAAAGCTGACTCGGCGAATGGCGGCTCCATTTTCCAGCGGATGAAAGGAAAACCATGGCTCTGGGCGGTCTGCGGGATGGTCGTAACCTTGCTTCTTGTTTTCATTGGGTTGAAAATTGCCCATCGCAAGAAAGCGCCCCAACAGGCGCCACCCCAGTCTGCTTTATCTGAAAATGAAGACATCCCGTTACAGGTGGGCGAATTCCCTCCTCCCAAAAGTAAAAGGCCCGGGCCGATCCAGGAGCAACTGGACGCAATTGAAAAACTGGCCAGGGAACGGAAGTTTGATGAGGCTTCAAACAGGGTACTTGCCGCCAAGGAAATGGAATCTTCCCAGAATTACCGATTCACCCCTAAAGAACTTGGCAATATGGCTCGGATACTCTTCAACGCAGGGAAAAAGGCCGAATGCCAAGCTTTCTTGGAAGAGGCGATCCCAAGAGCGAAAGACACCCCGGACCTTGCGAACCGTCTGAAAGACGGGCTTGAAAAGCTAAAGTCAGGGAAAGGACTCAAACAGCCGAGGAATGACCGTTTCCGCAAGTTCAAGGGCGGCGGAAACTTCGGAAACAACGGCCCCCGCCCGGAGGGCAACTAAATCCTCGCGGTATCTTCTCAATTAAGGGGAGCATTCGTTTGCGGACGCGCCCCCCTTCGCCTGGTAAAAATGCATGGAGGGCGGTTTTCGGGGACAAGTGGTACTCTTCGGTTGCAACGCGATTAACTCAATTTATCGGTAGGATTTCGAGTGACCAAATGAAAGAAGTTTGCTTGGCACTGGCTGATATCGTTGAAGCAAATGATTGAAGAGCGCATCGCTACGCTGGGTTCAAAAAAGGTATACTTCCCCAAAGCATGAAAGGAGGGCAACACCGACCAAGCTCTCGGTACAAAGCGCAATATCTTGTACAAGACCATCGGCTGACCGAAGCCCCAGAGCCTGGTTGACGAAATCAAGCATCAAACTTTCGAGGAAACAGATGAAAATTATTCAACACCCCCGTCCATCTTTTCGATCTTCTCCATCTTTTCGATTTTTTCGATCTTCTCGATCTATTCGATCTGCTCAATCCTCTCACCCTTCCCAATTTTCTCAGTTTTCTTCCCTGATCGGCGTTTTTTCACTTGCTTTGGCTTTGGTTCAGCTTCTGACCCCCGCGCCGGGTTGGTGCGAAGGGGAGCAGATCTTCATCATGGGTTCGATCGTGCGGGTCAGGGCGGAGCCAAGCACCCAGGGAAAAGATGTTGCCCTGGTCAAATTCGGCGAAATGTTGCAGATGCTTGCCAAGACCGACAAGCCTGAAAGGGTGGGAAACCTGGAGGACTGCTGGTTACAGGTCAAACTTGATGGCAAGACCGGCTGGTTGTTCGGCGGCTTGGCCTGCCTCTTCGATACCGGGCGCCCCTTCGACAGTTACGAAAAGGCTTTCGACAAGCGCCTCGAAATCTACGAGGCCGGACGTGACGATGCTCTCGCCTTTTTCAAATTCGTCCAGGAAAAGTTGAAAGCTGCCGCCGACAGCGATGAAAAGCTATTCTTCGGGTTCTACCGCCTTCGGGCCCTCCAGTATCTGGTCGCCCGAATGACGAGGAACGGCGGGAACAGCGGGAATGGCGGGAATTCCCGAAAGGCGATCATGGATCCGGTGGTCAAGCCACTGGCCGATAATCTGGTCTTCAGCGAACCTGCCGGCGAGTATTTTGTGAAATCCGACATTCTCTGGGCACTACACGACTTGTACAAGCAGGCTGCCCTCAGCGATCGGATTGCCCGGAAGATCGTCGATATGCCTCTTCCAGGAGAGACAGAGGGGTTCTACTCCGCCATGGTCGCTCGCGAGGAAATGACCTATGGGGAGTATCTGACCCGACACCCTGACGGACAGTTCGTGGAGGAAGTGCTCACGCACCTGGAGAAGTTTTTCAGGCCATCAGTTCCGGATAAGATCTCCAACGAGATTGAGGCAATTCATGGGGGCGAGGCAAGCGCTTTGCGCAAATATCTTGATGAGTTCAAAGCCATTCTGAAGAAGGTCGAACACCCCAAAGTTGTCGATGTGATGAAGGCAATTGACGGGAACCTCGAACATCTTCGCGATGACAAGTGAAGCGTAGATGCTTTTTGTAAGTTCTTGTAACGGGCTCAATTGATCGGAAATTGCCGCGGAGGTGGATCCTGCTTTGACATGCCTGTATACAAGATCTATAATGATGCTGGCTGGCGCCTGACTGACCGGCCGAATCCAAGGAGGCGGAAATGCAACCACGCGATCATCACTATGCTTTCGGCCATATCATTTTGCCCAGCATGTTCCTCGGCAACCCGGAACGATTTCTCGCCGCTTTCCAGAAAGATGGGGAGGAATTCCTCGAACATATCTGGTTGACGATCGGAAAAGATCTTCCCAAAGAGAAAGTTCTGCCTTCTTTCGGGCTGGGGTACGATTTTCAGCGCACACCCGATTCGACTCTTGCCATTATAATCATGCCGCCTGCCAAAGCGATGGCTGAAGCAATGCTGATCGGATGCCATCTCATGAAAAGCGCCCGATATTTCACGCTCGAACTCGGGTTCCGGGAGGACGAATCCCAGCGAACCGTTTTTTGCGAGTGGAAAGCGGGGGGACGGCACATTAATTTCGGCGATGGCCCCGAAGCCGAAATCGGGAAGTTTTCCGCCGCCATTCGGGAAAAGATCAGCTCCCCGGGCACGATCAACTGAACCAGTTTCAACCCACATTCCCGGTGTACAGAAAATTCCATGGTGGGTTTATCAGAAAGACCGGGAGCGAATCCCCAAGGCATGCAAAGGGCCAGGCAACTTCTCAAAAAAGGGGGGCACGCGCGAATGGCACTTAGGGGCCGTTAAACAATAACTATGACAATGGTTGTTGTTTTTACGGCCCCTTATGGCCGGTCGATGAACCAGAATGTAACAGTTATTTCTTAACAAGGCCTTAGATAAGGAAATTCTTGAGAAAAATGCTCGGAATAAAATTCGTGTTCATCAGTGTTTACCCATCGTAGAAAA
>MNYA01000104.1 GCA_001872985.1 bacterium CG2_30_54_10
GAGAGGAAAACTTTCGGAAGCCATTGCCGAACTGGCCCGCAAGGAGGAATTGAAAATTTTGGAAGACGTCCTCGCCCGGAACTTCTTTCCT
The DNA here is from genome assembly GCA_001872985.1 of bacterium CG2_30_54_10. Taxonomy (GTDB): domain Bacteria; phylum Muiribacteriota; class Ozemobacteria; order Ozemobacterales; family Ozemobacteraceae; genus CG2-30-54-10. The sequence goes on from MNYA01000104.1 coordinate 92, forward strand.
TCGGAATTGGCCTCGGCTCCTGCCTCTGTCTCGGCCTTGGCTTCGGAATCGGCAACCGTGAGCAAGTAGGTTTTCCTATGGTGGTAGTGCATGAACTAATGGCAATTCGTTGTTGCGAAGAGCGCCAGCGACGAAGCAATCCGGGTCGGAGGGATGGTTTCGCTTTGCTTGCAATGACAGGCATTCATAACTTAAATGCTGCCACCACCGGTTTTTCTACGGTCGGATTTCCAAAGACACGTCGGATACGGGTTGAACTGGCTAAAACCTTTTTGGGTGCGGCGGTTGCCGGTTCGGATTTACCTCCGCTGCCGGCGGGAGATGAAATCTACGATCTTCGGCCTGTGGTTGGTGTGCCGTATCCCTGGCTGTCGGTCATCGGGGAATGGGCTCTGGCCATCTTTCTGACGTGGATTTGCTTCAGACTTATGAAATGGGCCCTGACGGCAGCCAAACGGGCTCCGCGTCCTTCAAAGCCGGTAGACCATCTTCAGGAGGCGCTCAAAGCGCTTGAGCGCCTGCGGGCTTCCCCTGTCTGGGACGCCAAGCGTGTTAAAGATGTCTGCGAGAGAACCGCCCTGATTCTGAAGGTTTTTTTGAAGGATCAGTTCCGTCTTGGCCTGGGTGGTGCGGCGACTTCGGATGAGCTGGTTGACGACCTTCGCCGGAACCGTGTTCCTGTCTCGCTAACCAACAGGGCGACCGACCTACTGACAGTGTGCGATGAAGTGAAATACGCCCGTGGAAACCTTGGAGACCAAAGCCTCGATTCCCTTTATTCGCAAGTTCGAGATCTCCTGCTGCGGGTGGACTGGCGGATATGAGATGGCATAGCCCAGAGTTCCTGCTGCTTTTTGCCTTGATCCCTCTCGTCGCCGCGTACAAGACTTTCATCCTCGGCGGTTTGAAAAAGGGAGGAATCAGATTTCCCCTCGCAAAACAGGCCATTGAGGCAGGAACCTCCTGGAAGACAAGACTTTTCTTCGCTCCTGAATTGCTTCGCGCGGCTATTCTTGTCTTGGCGGTGCTTGCCCTCATGAGGCCCCAATGGGGAATCGAGCGGGAACTTGTTAATCGCCAGGGCATCGACATCATGATCGTCCAGGATGTTTCGGGAAGCATGGCGGCCGAGGACTTCAAACCTACCCGACTGAAGGCGGCCAAGGCAATCACCGAGCGGTTCATCACCGGGCTGAAAGATCATCGGATCGGCCTCGTGGTTTTCGCCGGCCTTTCCCTGACCCAATGCCCTTTGACAATGGATTACGGCGTTGTTATCGAACTGCTTCGCCGGGCCGACCTTCGGATGATCAAGGCGGACGGGACGGCCATCGGCGATGCCCTGGTCAACGCAATTTACAAGTTCAAAAAGCCCAAATTGGAAAAACGCGACCAGGTGGTCATCCTTTTGACCGACGGCGAAAACAATTCCGGCGTCGTCGATCCGCTCGAAGCCGCGAAGATCGCGTCCGACAAGAACATCAGGGTCTATGCCATCGGGGTCGGAAGCATCGAAGGGGCTCCAATTCCCATGGATACGCCCATGGGACGGCAATACGCCCGCAACCCTGACGGAAGCCTCTATATTCCCAAGATCGATGAGCAACTATTGAAGGACATCGCCTATGTTACGCACGGGCTCTACTTCCGTGCAACGGACAACAAAGCCCTTGAAAAGATTTACGAAACGATCTCGAAACTGGAAAAAGGCAAGATCGATGTCAGCCGTACGGTCCAATATTCCGAACGATTCTACTTGTTCCTTATTCCGGCGATCGCACTGTTGGCTTTTGAAATGTACCTGCGTGGCAGGGTATTCGCGAGGGTGTTCTGATGTTCAAGGAGCCGGCATTCCTCTGGTTTCTGCTCGCCATCATGATCTGGGCGGTACTGCTTGTCCGAGTCCTTGTGGCCGATGTACGGAAACGTCGTTCGGTTCTTGCCTGCTCGGCAATGATCCACCGCATCGTAGGGCACCCTCCTACCAAACGGCCCGTTTTAAAATGGTTCCTGACGATCGCCGGCCTTTTCCTGCTTGGATTAGCCCTTGCAAGGCCGCAGGGTGAGGCATTCGAAGAAGCCATCATGGGAAAAGCACTCGATCTGGTCGTTGCCCTTGACGGCTCTGAATCAATGCTCGCACCCGATGTTGACGGAAACTCGCGGCTCGAGGTCGCCAAGGCGTTGATTACACATCTGCTTAACGGTCTTCGTCAGGATCGCCTGGGTCTGATCGTCTTTGCCGGTGACACGATGGTTCAGTGCCCGGTAACCTTGGACAAAAATGCTTTTCTGACATTTCTCGAAAGGGTGGATCCATCGCTGTTAACCAAGCAGGGAACTACACTTGCCGGAGCCATCGAGACCAGTCTCGATCGGTTCGATTTCACCGCGTCCCAATCGCGCGTCATCGTGCTTGTTTCCGACGGGGAAGACCAGGACAAAGAAAGAATCGATCGCGCGATAAAAGAAGCCAAGCGGAAAGGCGTTTCGGTTTTCACGGTCGGAATCGGAAGCCGCCAAGGATCCTACATCCCCGTGGGGCGCGACGTATGGGGCCAGATCTCATACAAAACCTGGCGGGGCGAGCGTGTCGTCACCAAGCTGGACGACACGACGTTGAAAAAGATCGCCAAGGAGACCGGCGCGAAATACTTCCGCGCATCGGATATCGAATCGGCGAAACAGGTTGCCGCCGCTCTGGAAGGCTTAAAGCGAATCGCCATAGTCGGCGGAACGCAGCTTATTTCAAGGGAAATATACTTCGTTCCCTTGCTTCTAGGCTTCCTTTTTCTGCTCGTTGAGTGGATGATCTCTGAAAGAATTCCCTACGAGCGTGCTAAAGATCATTGGTTGAAGCGAATATGAGTATTTTATCAAAATCGATAGTTCCTCTGGTTCTTGCTTTTACAGTTCTTTTCTCGGCTGCCGGCTTCGGGGCTGATCCGTCCGTCAACGTCGGAAAGGGGATCCAAGATTTGGCAAATGGAGATCTCGAATCTGCCGAAGCCGCTCTGCACAAGGCCAAGTTTACTACTCCAGACGATCCGAGAATCGACTACGACCTCGGGATTGTATTGTACAAGAAGCGGCAGTATGATACTTCGATCCGAGCGTTCGAGTCCTGCGCGAAGAATTCTCCTGAAGACAGTCTCCGGGGCGATGCCCTTCACAATCTCGGGAACGCTGCCTACCGGCAGGCCAGGTATCAGGAAGCCGTTTCCGCCTTCCAGAGCTCTCTGGACTTGCATGAGGATCCACTTACCAGGTTCAATCTCGAACAAGCAAAAAAGAAGCTCAAGGAGGAAATGGAGCGGCGAAAGCAGGAAAAACAAAAACAAGAAAAGCAAAAACAAAATCAGCAACAGGGAAATGACCAACAGAAGTCCGATCAGAAGCAGGATGGACAGAAGAACGACCAGAAGGGTTCCGACGGCAAGGGTTCTCCCCAGGATCAGAAGCAATCCCAGAAATCTGATGGGAAGGATCAGGGTCAGAACCAGAACAAGCAAGACGGGAAATCGGGGGATCCCAAGCCTGGCGAGAGCCAAAAGCAGGATCAGTCGCAACCCAGGGATGACAAGACCGCGAAGAATGCTTCCGGAACACAGTCTCAAAAACCTGGAATGGCAACGGACAGCGTCGAACCCCGGGAAGAACCGCGGCAAGACGTTTCCATGGCCCAGCCTGGCAAGGAAACTGCGCCGCCTCCGGATATAAGCCAAAAAGCCCGTGCTTTGAAGAACATCAAGTTGAACCCTTATGCGGTTGAAAAGTTGTTGAAGGATCTTGAGGAGCGCGAGAAGGAAATTCAGCAACGGTACAGACGCGAGAACCAGCGTGATGACCAGCTCGGCGACGAGATGGACCCGTTTTTCATGTCCCCTTCACAGTTGCGTGATTTTATGGAGCGCCGCAATGGGCCCCGACCCCAACCGAAGTCCGAAACCCCTGATTGGTAATCTGAATATATACCTGTTCGTGGGTGGGTCTTAAAATAGTTCGATTTTGATATCTGTTAAAAAAGAAGGGGCCTTAGCTGATTCTCAACATTAAGCGAGATTCCTTACATTCGTTCGGAATGACAAACGATGCTGTCATTTCGACCGAAGGGAGAAATCTCTTGCGCCAGGAATCATTGAGTTTCCCCGAATTATTGAGTAGATACCGATTTTGCAGGTATCTCAAAGCCCAATCCTTTTCTGAAACGATTCGTTAAAGAACGAAAGGTGATGAACATGAAAAAAT
>MNYA01000439.1 GCA_001872985.1 bacterium CG2_30_54_10
TCGGAATAAAATTCGTGTTCATCAGTGTTTACCCATCGTAGAAAAAATATTGGAGAAGCCAAAGTAGGCTTAACTAAGCACCATTCGCGCGTGCCCCCCTTTTTTGAGAAGTTACGCAGATACGACGTTGAGACAATACGTGTTGGATCCAGGAATCAACCTGGGGCGTGACTGCCAAACTTCACTAAATTCATGTTTCAATGCCTGCTTTGAAATGTTCTGTCGGAATCCAGCGAAAAAGTGGCGCCGGCTTCCAGCCGCTGCGGCGCGGCAAAATGCCGCGTCCACTATTTGGGGCCGAACCGAGAAATTTAGCGGACATGGTTAGTCGCGGCCTGGGGCCATTCCACCCGGCTGCGCCTACTCCCAATTTGTGGGAACGGGCTTCTTCTGCTTCGAGGTCAGGATGTTGATCTCGACCCGGCGATTCGTTTCCCGGCCAGATTCGGTCAGGTTCTCGACCTGGGGCTGGAACTCGGCGAAACCCTCTGCTGAAAAACGCGTGGGATCCTGCTGTAGGTGGTCGATGTAATAGCGTACGACGCTGCATGCTCTTGCCGACGACAACTCCCAGTTGCTGGGGAACATGGGGTTTTTGGTGGGAACATCGTCGGAATGCCCCACGATACGGATGTTGTTCGGAATCTCGCTGATGACAGGCAGAAGCGCGGTGAGAACATCTTCAAAACCGGGTTTGAGAATTGCCGATCCGCTGAGGAACAAAACTTTCGATGGGATCCGGATCTTCACCTTCTGTTCGTCGGAAAGAACCAGGAGCTTGTCCCGCATGCTGACAGTGTTCAGGAGCTTCTTCACCTTTGCCGCGATCCGCGGAATCTCGCTCATATCACGTTTCATGGGCATGAGCAAGATTCCCTTGCCCCCTTCGGTCAACCACTGGTGAGAGCCTTTCGCGGCAGTCAAGCTGAAGGCAGGCGCGAACGCATCTTCGGCGGCCCGATTGGCTGAGCTTGCAGCATCGCTGGATGCATCGAATTTTGCAAACATCAGAAGCATGACGAAAAAGCACAGCATGTTGGTGACCATATCCCCGTAGGAAAGGCACCACAATGGGGCGGAAGGGTCTGAGTATTTTCTTTTCCGATTATCCGCCACTTTTTTTCAACTCTTCCGATAGATGCAGTTCGTTGAACTTGGCGCGATTGGCCGAAGAAAGGGATGACAGAAGGCGTTCCTGGATAATCCGAGGATGTATGCCCGCGGAGATCATAAGGCATCCTTTGGCGATGATCGCTCCATAAAGTCTTTCGCCATTGCTCCGCTCTTCTAGTTTCTTTCCGAAGGGCATCAACAGCATGTTTGCGGTCAACGCGCCGTAGAATGTCGTGATGAGTGCCAGAGCCATATTTGGGCCGATGCTCGAAGGGTCATCCATGTTTCGCAGAAGCCCCACCAAGCCAAGAATTGTCCCGATCAAACCGAAGGCCGGGGCAATCGATGCGAAAAAATCCAATGTCGATTTGATGTCGGCATGGCGGTCGGACGATGCGTTGATCTCATTGTCCATTATTTCGGTGATCAAAGTGACATCGATTCCATCCACCACCATCTGAACACCGCGTTGGAGGAGGGGTTCTTCGATCTCGGCGATGCGGGTGTCCAGGGCCAGGATGCCCTCTTTTCTGGCTATTTCGGAGATCGAAAGAATGTCGCTGACGAGTTTCAGATAATCGAACTCCTTGGGAGCCGCGTAGGCAAGCTTGATGCTTGCAAACGCGGCGCTGACACGGTCCGAACTGTAAGCAATATTGAGGGCTCCGAAAGCGCCTCCGAAAACAATGAGGAGAGAAGGAAAGTTAAAAAATCCAAGGATCGTCCCACCGCCTAGTTTGGTCCCGATAGCCAGTGCAGTAAAGGCGAAAAGCGTCCCGAATACAGTTGCCTTATCCATCCAAAGTCTCTTTTCGCGACGTTCCCACGATCATGGAGATAACCCCCGACATCATCAACCCAATAGATCGAGTTTGAAGACCAACTCGGCGATACCCTTGGTTTTGGCGGTATACTGATCCACCGTTATGTAGAACCGGTAGGGAGAGACTTCCACAATTCCGAGAACCTGCCCCTTCGAAATCTTGTCGGCTCTGATAACCGCCTTGGGAGTCTTCAGAACCCTGACTTTTTTGTCACCTTCCATGAGAGTTATCTCAAAGCTAACATCCTGCAAATACCCTTCCTCGTCGGTGACGGTCTTCCAGCCTTCGGCATATTTGACCGAGAACCAGTAGCTCTTTCCCTTGAGTGCCAGAGGCTTGTCTTTCAGAAACTCTTCGACCTGAGGATGCGGACTGTAGTTCAAAAGGCGGACGTAGGAAAACAGCTTCCCGGGCTTGGCTGCCGGAGCGATGGCCTGTTCCACCTGGGGAATTGGGGCAACGACTTTGGCTCCGTGGTTGGTGGCACGCTTGGCAGCAAAGTTGGCAGCGAGAATGGCAGCGAGGTTGGCGGCACGCTTGGCAGCAACGCGGGGTGAGAGGTTGGTTGTGGGCTTTGCTGCAAGGTTGGCGGCACGCCTGGTAGCGGGGTTGGCAGCGAGTTTGACTTCAGCGGGAGATGCCAACCCAGTCGGAGGCAGGGCCTGTTTCTCATGGATCTTCTCAGTAGGCGGAGAAACCAGGGTCAAACCAGATGAACTGACCTTCTTGTTCAGTTTCCTTGCGATGAGTGCGGTTTTTTGGAAGTCCGACTTGGTGCGGGGAAGCTCTGTCGGAGGCTCCACAAGACTGACTCTCTTTTCCGGTTCGGGGGTCTGGGCGCGAATCGTGGGGGAATCGGCCCCCGCAGCCGCCGAAACTGCGACAGGAAGCGCGGCAGGAGCTACATCAGGCACTATTTCAGGAGCCTGGGGCATCGCCACGGTAATCGCTAGAGGCGTTCTCAAAGGAGGCATAACCTTGTTTGCGAGGTTCGTGACCTTGGCTGGAGCCCTCACAAGGTCGGACGGAGCCAGTTTCGCCTGCGGATCACCTGCGGACGCCCAGGAGAAGCTTCCGATTGCAACCATGGCAGTACCGATCAGAACACCACGCGTGAAGCTCATTTTTGTTACTCCTAATTGAAATTCAAAATAGCACTACAAGCACCAAACTCATGGAACCCGTTTTAACCTCATGGAACCCGTTTTCGTATCTACTCAATAATTCGGGGAAACTCATGATTCCTGGCGCAAGAGACTTCTCCCTTCGGTCGAAATGACAGTATCGTTTGTCATTCCGAACGAATGTGAGGAATCTCGCTTCATGTTGAGAATCAGCTAATGCCCCTTCTTTTTGAGCAGATACCCGTTTTCCCGCATTTAACAAGAGTAGTAAGTAATACCAAGCAATTCTACGATCCGGCTTAGTTGTTCCGGGCGCCGCCGTTTATCCAGTTGGCAATCAGGCCTTGGTCCGATGTCGAAAGAGCCGGGCGATTCTTGGGCATCCGCGGGGTCTCGATCCCTTTTATCCGGCGGACCAACTTGCTGCTTTGTGCATCGTATGGATATATCACTGCCCCGTAGCGCGACCCTTTCATGACATTGACGTAGCTGTTCAGACGCAGGCCGGAAGCGGCTGTTCCGTCATCATGGCAACCGACCATAGAGCAGTTGACCATGAATATCGGAAGAATGTTGCGAGCGAAGCTTCCGCCCATAGACACAAGCACCAGTTGGGTCGTTGCTGTTAACCCGCTGTCGATGGTCACCGTGACCGAGTTCGAGTTGTAATCAGTCGCATTGGAGGTGACCGTATACACGCCGGGTTGAACGTCGGGAATGCTGAAATTCCCATTTATGTCCGTCATGACCGTTGCCGTAGAGGGTGAAGTAAGAACGGAAGCGCCGGCAACTCCGATTCCCGTCTGCGAATCAACTATAGTACCAACGATACTGCCCCGCAGGGTGGTACGGGTTCCGCACCCCACCGCCGTCAACAGGATCAGTCCAAGAACAAACGAAATCCGGAACTGGTATCGGTTCAGCATTAGCCGAGGCTCCTTCCTTGGATGGGTTTCCTAACGGATGTCATCGGCATTTTCCCCTGGAATTTTGAGCGATTTTGGTGTAATTCCAATTTCACCAGGTGAGTGGGTAGTATCAGCTCAATAATTCGGGGGAAGAATGAAGGCAGACCGGAGGGCGCAACGCGCCCGACCGCAGGGGATGAGCCTCGCGAATTTACTTCGCGAGGCGAAGGGAGGCGCGTGTCCGATATGCTCTAATCGCGGTGCTGACCTGCGGAGAGGCGGAGGGGAAAGCGAAG
>MNYA01000407.1 GCA_001872985.1 bacterium CG2_30_54_10
GTAAGCGAGGGCGTCGCCATCAAAGTCTGTGGCACTGGCGGTAAGTGTGACCGTGGTATTCTGCGAAAGAGTCGTCGCGGTCGCAACGATATCGACAATCGGATAGGAATTGCTTGCAGGGCCCCCGGATCCGTAGGTTATGTCGAGTGAGAATTTCGCGTAAAGGCCCTTGGAATCGGAGGCCGTGATGCTTATTGTGGCGGTGCCGTTACCGGATGGAGCGGTCCAGGCAGCGTAGAGATCCGATCCTTGGGTCGCAAGGTTTCCAGTAGTTTTGTCCCAGAAATACTTGATTGTGTCTCCTTCGGGGTCGGTCGCTGAAGCGGTCAGGTTTATCGTTTCATTTGCGGCAACTTGGTTTTTGCTCGCAGAGAGGGTGACCATCGGCGGGCGATTGGTATCTCCGGTGGCCGGAACGGTTGTAACGACCGTCGGAGGATTCGGCGACCCAAAGGTGACGGGGAGGGTTATCGACTGAAAGCCCGTAGCCTTGGTCTCGATTTCAGTTGCGACAGGCGGCATCACCGGGGTAACGAAATATCCCTGGGAATTTGTGTAGAAAGTATCCCCCCACAGGTGAAGCTCCGCATTCGGAATAGGGGCACCATTCTTATCGATCAACTGTCCGTGTGCAGTGCCGGTGGCCATTTGAACTGGAAGATCGTTTACGCTCACGTTGAGAGCGCTTTCCGACACAGTGACATAACCGGAAGACCTGATTTTATAGATTTTTCCGGTGGATGATGTGTAATAAGCGATCAATCGGTGCGATCCGTATGGAACGGGCGTCAGATCGAAGCTTCCGTCGGTTTTTGTTTTGGTTCGATACTGGGTGGGCATGGATTCCAGGTAAACATCAGCGGAGGCGATCCCCCCGACCTGCGCCATGATTGACGGGTCGATCGTGCCGATCGAGGAAACGATGCCACCGGCTGTCACTTTCCCCGTGATGTGCGCCGATAACGTGTTGGGACCGATGGGATCATCCCCTGTTCCGCCGCCACCGCATCCGTAGAAGAGAATAGCTGCGAAAAGAACCGGAACAAGACACCACCAGACTGCGGGCCGCCGTAAAAAAGCCATAGGTTTCCCCCTCAAACGTTAAGAAAAATCCGTATGCACGACATTCAATTATGGAGCACCCCGCTCACCCTGTCAATGGGAAACTCTCAACGCCCTGAAAAGGCGATGGATGAAGCGACTGACGGACGGTCGAGGAGAGCATCGAAAAATTGGGAAAACACTCCCTCCAGAACAAGTTTGAACCCCGGGCCGGTTTCCACCATCTCGCACCGAATTGTTTCAATAGCCCGCTTGATGTCCTCATCGGTAGGGCGATTACGGGCGGCGGCAACCGCGGATGCGCGAATCAGCCATTGGCCTATGGACAACCCAAGAAGCATCAAACTTGCGCCCCGGAACAGGCTTCCATAGCGCAACAGCCAACCGCTGCTGAGCTGAGCGCGAAAGAACCCCTCAAAAGCCTTATCAGCGGCGGGTTGAATCTCGGTCATCTGAACCGCTTGAACGGCAGACACCGAAATCCTGGACTGCCACCGCGCAAAAAAGATGGACCCGAATCCCCCGACCTGCTTCGCGATGCCGATGAGAAGAGACATCATCAAGCCGACACCGCCCTGCGGTTGAGCCGGGCCTCCCCACTGGGCGAGCGAAGCGACGAGAAGACTCCTCACAAGACGGGCTTTTGTTTCATCCCGAGCGTCAGAACCCGCGCGGATCAAAGGAATCAATTCTTCGAGCGGGCGCGGCATCGCGGCACCAAGCCCGGCTTCGGCAACGACAAGGTAAAGGCCGAATACCTTTTCCGGAAGGCTCAGGTCGGTACTGGCGAAAAGCCCTTTACCTGCTTCCTCGACGGCGAAATACCCATCCCTGGAAAGGCTCTTGCCATTCCTCACGGGCATCGATTCAGGAACAGGAACCTGGTTCTCTACAGGCTCATCGGAGGAGAGGACGGTTGGTTCCATTGATTCATTCCTTTTGCTCATTCATTGACCGATGCGATGGCATCCGGTTCGCTCGCAGCCTGCGAAGCCAAAAAGAAAAGGCCCGACATTTCGAGGACGGCGAGGTGATGGCCGTCCAGGCCGAACACAGCAATTTTTCCCGCGAAATCGTCGATGATCTTGCTGGCAATGTCAAGCAGTGCCGCAACCCCGGGACTGCTGATCAACTCAATCGCCTGGAAATTCACCACGAATTTCAGCGCCCCTTCCTGAAGACGCGCTTCTACGAACTCCTTGAGCTTTCCGCCGCCGATCTGTTCGAGGTACCCAGAGAGTGCGATATGGACGACATCCCCATCTTTTCGGTTGGTGAACGAGAACTTATTGTACATAGCGTTTACTTTTTCCCTTCTATCGAACTCATTCTACCGCCTCTCCCGCCCGTATGCAAACCGTTTCTGGGCATAGACCAGATCCCCTTCGATTTCTTCCCTGAGCGCACGGTTCTGAGTATTGCGTTAAGACAGGATTGACCTTGCGGCACAAGGCTTCCAACATTTTATACACCAGCGCATTGAAATTTATCTTTCACTCCCATATTCCGGCCTTCTCTGAGACGCTCTCGGGTCTGTGGCAAAAAATCGTTCTGTGTTTCTGTATAAACCCGCATCAACAAATGGGTGGAAATAAAAAATGTGCCGTGGTGAGCGACACATTGAAAGGGAGTTAGGGATTTGCATAGAGCGGCTTTGCGAGGTTTTTGAGTCGATGAGTTTACGACATTTCTTCAGACATTTCGGCGCCAGAAGCGCTTCCCGAGACCATGTCACCCGTGATATGCATGCCCTATGCTGTATCATAGCGCCAGCGGTGGGTTCTTCTACTTCCTCAGGCGCACCCCGAAAGTCCTGATGCCCTTCCTGAAAAAACAGGAGATTCGGGTTTCCCTGCGAACGAGGGACAGACGACTTGCGCGAAAGGTGGCCAGAGGCTATTCCGCGCAGTTGAACCACCTGCAGTTCCTTGCATCGATGCACGTCTACGACACGGCGCGGATGGAAATGGAGGTAGCGAAACTCCCGTTCCTCCACCACAAAACAGGGAAAGCAGCATCGGAAGACCGTTTCTCTGCCTTGTATGCCATGTTCCTGAAGGAGAAGCGCACAGAGAGCAAAGACCCGCGATTCATGGAGAAGTTCCATCGAGCCGAAAAACTGTTCTTGGCGTTCGTCGGAGACAAATCTGTCAAAGAGGTCACCTTTCAGGACATCTATCATTTCAGGGATTGCGTGGGTAAACTGCCACGTTTCTACGACCGCAAGCGGGAATACAAGCATCTGACCCTCGAACAACTTGTTCAACTCAACGCCACCGACCGTACCGGGGTCGGCAATGTCAACCGCCACCTCATCACGCTCAACACGTTTTTCAACTGGCTGGAGCACCACAGCGTCATCCCGAAGAACCCCGTCAGAAGGATGGGGCTCCCGCGCAAGACGTTCGCTCACACGCTCCGAAAAGCCATGCCCCCCGACCTGCTTGAGAAGTTGCTCCGCACTCTCGCATCAGACGCGGATTTTCAGGAACCTGATATCTGGTGGACGTTTCTGATTGCCATGTTGTCAGGACTTCGATTCGGTGAAATCGTCGGACTCCGACCAGCCGACCTCAAAACAGCCGATGGCGTCTTGTTCTTCGACCTTACGGGCAAGACACTGAAAACCCATGCCTCGCAACGACAGGTGCCTGTCCATTCAATCTTGGTCGACCTTGGCATCATGTACCGCTACCGCCCTGACTCCTTCACGCCAGTAAAGAACTCTGTCTATCTGGGTTACAAAATTACGCGGCTGTTCCGTCTCCGCATCAGTCCCGACAAGACAATTACCCCCCTGCACTCCTTCCGCCATTTGTTCGCGTTCCGGCTTCGTGCCGCTGGTGTGGAGGAGAGCCTCATCTCGCAGTGCCTTGGCCACACCCTCAAAAGGGACCACGAATCGATACTCAAAGCCGTATCCCCTCCCCCTCCTACGTGACGCAGTCGAGAAACTCCGCTTCCCCGCATTGGACGCGGCAATGATGAAGAAACTTAAAACCATGGAAAGGGGCTTGATGGGGTGACACCAGCCATCCGAAAAAATTGCCCGCGTTGCCCAACCATGGTATCGTGTGACAAACTGCCGGGCAGGCACAATCCGCGAGAGGAGAGAGCATGGCCACCCCGCAAGAGATTCGCACGCTCCTGAACGGCGCAGACAACAAAGCCAAGACCACGCTTTTGCAAACCATGGTCAAAATCCCTGCCATGGCGTCAACGGATGAAATCGTCCAAAGAGTGATTGCTCTAACCCGTGACGCGGACATGGCCACACGCTTTTGGGCGAAACGC
>MNYA01000052.1 GCA_001872985.1 bacterium CG2_30_54_10
CTTTATCAATGGCCGTTTTTTTAGCCATCAGAATGATTGATTTTGGAATTCGCAATGTTGTTTTTACTAGTTCGTCTTGCATGGTTCTTACTATGCCATAAAGCCAGCAATCTGTCAAGAGAAATTGAATCCTCTCCACTATAGGAGCAGTGGGGATAGACGCACATCTATTCTTGTCATACCTTTTGTAACTCATTGACAATAATTATTCGAGCAGATAGAATAGCCAGGAGACAGATTCTATGTTTTGCACTCTCAAAAACTACACAAGAGACAAGGAGAAGACACAAATGAAACCCCGAACCAACACGCTGACCATTCTCGTCTTGATCGGACTGCTCCTCTCAGCAGCCCCCACGATCATGGCCCAAGCGCCGGACTACCACAGCCCGGTTTCGGTCACCGCCGATGGAGTGTTTGCGCACTACCTCTCGAAGATCGGAGACCCGAACTACAACTCCGACTTCGACATCGCCGGGCCCCAAGGCCCCTGCCCCGAAGACTCCGCTTGTGACGGCGTCATCAACGGCGCCGACCTGAGCTATGCCTTCGTGTTGGACAACCAACCGAAGGTGAGCGCCTCCCATCGCATGTGGCCCGTGGGTCCCGCTGTTCCACAGGCACCGATGGCTAACGCCGGGACATTCGTGCTCACGGTCCCGACGAATATCCTCACCGGAGCGGTCGGCACCTACACGGCCGAATTCCAACAGGGAACGAATGACCCACAATGTCCAGGCCCAGATGTTATCAGCTACCACTTCAAAGTGGATCCAACCACGATGAGCGTGACGTCTATCGCTATGAACGAAACCGCAGGTTGGACCGCGATCGCGGCTTCCGTCAAGACCGACCCAGCAACTGGCATCGGCGGTGATATGTACAATGTCACCGCCAACAGCGGCAACCAGCCGCTGTTCAGCGCCACAGCGACATTCGGTGCCGCCGGGAGCTACGTGGCCAACCACGTCTCCAGCGGCCTACTGGCCGCGACGGCCTGGTGCCAGGGGTGGCAATATGCAATGACGTTCAACACGCCACAGTCCAGCTACATCATCGCCCCGGCAACACTCCAGGGCGATGTCTGGGGAGACTCGGACCGTGACGGCGTCCGCGATGCGGGTGAGCCGGCGCTGACCAGCGCCACGATCACAGTCAAGCTCGGTGGCAGCACCATTGCCACCCCGACGCTCGTCAACGGCCACTGGTCGGTCGGGAACCTCGCACCGGGGACCTACTCGGTCGAGTTGACCGCACTTCCGCCCGACTACGGTTTCACGACCGGGACAACCCCGACTTCCGTCACGCTGGCCGAAGGCGAGACCAAGACCGTCCTGATGGGTCTCGTCAACGACTTCCAGATTCGGGGCACCGGCTTCATCCCGCCCTTCAACCACAGCTTTTGGGAGGGTCAAGCCGCCACTGTTCTAGCCTCCTACACTGCTGGTCCGAATCAGTCGGCCTTGACGAACGTGGCAGTCGGTGACACGGTGGCCGCTATTCTCCCGAACCAAATCCTCGCCTCGCCCGGGCAGGCGAACGTTATCCTGTTCGAGACGTGGACAGCCGTGTCATGCAAGGTTTACCATGACGCGGACTTCACAGCCGACCTGGTTGCGGGAAACGACCTGGGGAGCCTGGCGCCCGCCGGCTATGTGCCGGTTGATCCGACGCAAGACGGTCTGATCAATCCGGCTGATTTAGGATATTGCGTCACCTGCTACAACAAAGCGGCCGGCAGCCCGGGGTGCCCAGCGGCGCTCGATCTCAACCACGACGGGTGGATCAGCGCTTTTGAAGCCTCGGTGATAGCTGGCCAGCTCAGGGCCGGTCTCATCTGCCAACCGGAACCCCCTCTGCCCCCGCTTGTCCGTGCCGCCAGCGCGGCCTGGACGAACCCGTTCACCCAGCATGGAACGTTGAGAATCTTGCTGCGCGAGGCGCCGGAATGGAACGTTGATGCCACGGCTGCCAGCCTGGGTATCAACAACGTTGACCTCGTGGTCAACGACTACTGGCGCGCTGCTACCTCGGGTATCGGCCAGGTGGAACTCTCTCTGCCGGTGCAGCCGCAAGGCAGCACCGTCGTCGTGAGGCTCGCTCCGGCGAGCTTCTATCGCTACCACCCGACCAGCGGTCTCCACCAGTTGATCGCCGAAATCCGGCCGGGCGAGACAACGGAATTGACCTGGAGTCTGTACCCGATGCCTGCGGGGCAAGTGACTCTACGTCGGGACAGCTCCGATACTATCACCGTCCTCGGCGGCTCGGACATCTTCCACAACGTCGGCTTGACCCTGAAGCTTGATGTGGCGAACGCGACCGTTCTGCCACCGCAGGATTCGCCGCTCCAGCTCCACTACACGCGGGTCGTCACCGGAACCGCCGGGACGACCATCGAAATCCTGTCTGGCCTGCCCCCGGGGACGACCGAACCGACCTCGGGCATGTTCCCGCTTGCCCAGATTAAGCTGCCTGAAGGAGCACCCTGCAGGAACCTATCCATCACGAACGTGAATCCCGAGGTAGTCCTCGGGACGTCAGTGCAGGAAACCACCTGGCAGGCCAACCTGGCCTGCCCCGTCTACTACCCGTTGATCTTTCGCTAAGCGATCTGCAAAACATACAATCTGTCTCTCATCTGCGGCGGCACCTGACGTGCCGCCGCAGATCCATCTGTTTGAAATCCCCAAACCTCATACAACAAGTACTTTTAATCGTCCTCTATTCCCGAAACCCATCTCCAAATGTCATTCTCATCTTGCCCGAATGCATTTTCAGTCGTTTTTAGATTCTGGGTGCGCCGAAACGATGTTTCGGCTTACCAGAATGACACGAATCAAGTACTATTGTCATAATTATGCAATAGGTCTAATGGATTCCGTCTCTTGACAAGCCCAAAAACAGGCCGATTCGAGATGGGCATATAGTCAAAAAAGTGGGGAAATAGAAACGATGAAGAAGAAAACAGACAAATTGAATATATGGTCCTTAGAAAACAGAATGTCGTTTTTGACCATTCATGTCATTCCCGCTTTAAGCGGGAATCTATACAATTTTCTGTATCTCCGGTTGAGAATCGGGGATGACCAACTGTCTTAACAACGCTATATCAATTTGTTGTCACGGCAGAAGAACGCCGTTTTCGTCAGGTTTTGTCTGGGTCGTTTCTTTTGGAGCTGATTCCGTGGTTTTAGGGGAAGAAGAAGTGTCAGGCTGTTTTTTGCCTAAAGAGATAACCGCAAAAATAATTCCGCCGACGATTAGCAGCGCCACCACAATCACAATTATAATTAATCCTTTATAGGTTTGCTTGATCATCAATCACCTTTTAATTCCAGCTTTTAATCAAACCTCCGTTTTCGACAAGATACAAACAGTAGGATGCCAACCCCGGATTGCCTGAAGTATACACAGTCCCATTGCTATTGGTTATACAGTCCGGATCATCGCGGCGCTCCAGCCAGGCGGTAATAATATAACTGTCCTGCTTGGCTACATATCCGGGAACTGTTGGACTCCGGGTGGCGTTTTGGTAATAAATATAGAAAGGGTTTGGTCCGGTTGGTGTGTCGCCCGGTGCCTCATTCGGATCGCTCGGGGCGACTGCAAAGATTCCCGCAGCTACCAAATCGTCCAAAAAAGTGCTTTCAAAACTGCGGTCATATTTTATTAAAGCGCCATAGGCAGTAAACCCCTCCGGCAATGAACCGTTGGCAAGAAGATAGGAACCTATTCCCTGCACCATTTGTTTGACTTCTGCCTTGCGCCTTGAGTCGCGCGACTGTTTCAATAGTTTGGCGGGGTTGATGGCCAAAAGCACCACGGCGGCCAAAACTCCGATGATAGCAATCACCACCAGTAATTCGATTAACGTAAAACCTGCATTTGTGTCTTTAAGTTTCATAAATTAAAAAGTTAAACTTTGATTTTTTATATTGTACCCCACATTGTGGCGCCAGTGCAATTCCTTAATTCATTTATCAAGCAACTTGTGTGCAATTTTAATTTCCTCGGCCAGACGGATTCCGACCAAAACCTCCTCTTGCGCCTTTTCTAAATCCCCTTCTGTTGCCAATCCCTTTGCTTTTTCAAGATGATCGCTGACAATCCACGGATTGATATTGAGGTTTTTGATCTCCTCAATTTTCTCTTCCAGAACCAGGGTTAACTCGGCGTAACTCTTGTCAACCAAACTTCCCTGCGCTGTAAACTCCCCTTTTTCATTTTTCCCCACCGCTGCTAAGTCATTAACGTCTTTTTCGGTAAGTACACTCTCCGGGACAAATCCTTTTTGTTCTCCCAACGACTCGCCCTTTTTGAAAAGGTTGGAATTGTAGCTGAAAACTCCGACTGACAAAAGCAAAAAAATACTCAGCAAAATCGGCGGAGCCCATTTGAGTTTGGCGATATCTAAAATAATCCTCAAATAATTTTTCGGTCTTAAGATAATTTGCGGCACTATTCTTCC
>MNYA01000221.1:0-3798 GCA_001872985.1 bacterium CG2_30_54_10
TCAGAACCGGTTTGAAAAAATTATTTTTTTCTAAAAATATGCTACAGCGTCGAAATTTTGTTATAGTATCTCGGGTTTGTTTCCCGAAATCAAAATTCAAGAGGAGTGTAGTTGAAATGAGAAATCGTCTTTCCCTGGTTTGTCTCCTTGTCGTGCTGGTCTTCGGAGTGTCGCTGGTCGCCGGTGCTGTTCCTCGCGACGAAAAGAAGCCCGTAAACGATCATGGCGTTAAAGCCCTTCCGATCAAGGCCAGCCTCGTTGGCGAGTGGTTCGGTCTTGCCGAGACCCGCAACGACAGAGTCAGTCCCGAGAGCTTGAAAATCAAGTTCTTCATCAATGCTGATGCTTCCGTCACCGGCTTCGTAGGCACCTGGAAACTCGCCGATGCCGTCATCCGCCGCACCACAGCAAAAGAACGCCAGGATCTCATGGCTGAATTCGTCATTTCCGGACAGGCTGAAGGAATGAAAGCCCCCAACGGCGGGAACACCCTTGTCAAAATCGCCGCGGATTTCAAGGGCCTCGCAGCTGAGGGAACCGTCCGAGGCTATGCAGAGCAGAAAAATGACTCAAAGATCGTTTGGCATCGCTGGAACATCATCCGCCTCAATATGTACCCGCTCAAATGATTTTCTACCTGTAACTTTTCAATAAAGGGGGGCACGCGCTCCCCTTTGCCTCGGGAAGTAGATTTGCGAGGATTGTCCCCTGTAATCGTGCGATTTGGGCCCTCTGGCCTTCTCTCATGCTTCCCCCGGATTATTGAAATGAGCGGCCTCCCTTTCGGGAGGTCGTTCTGCCGAAAGCGCAGCATAAGGGAAGAGGCTGTTGACAGCTTGGGCTGGTTTCCCTATACTCGCACGGACTTCCCAAATCTTTTCAGAATGAGGTGTCGACCCGTGTGCGGAATCCTTAGCATCCTGGATATCAAAGGCGATCCGAAATTACTTCGAAGCTTGGCGCTGCGCCTTGCGAAGCGACTGCGACACCGTGGCCCCGATTGGAGCGGCGTGTATAGCGACGAAAGGGCGATTCTGGCGCATGAGCGACTGGCAATCGTCGATGTGATGAGCGGTTCCCAACCTCTCATCGATTCCGAGCGGGCTACCGTTTTGACTATCAACGGGGAAATCTACAACCACAAGGAACTTCGCAAGGGCCTTCGCCGGGAACATCCTTTTCGAACAGCCTCCGACTGCGAAGTGATCCTGTACTTGTACGATGAAATGGGTGTCGAGTTCCTCAATTTGATCAACGGCATCTTCGCCTTCGTTCTCTACGATCCCAAGGCTGACGACTATCTGATCGCACGCGACCACATCGGGATAGTTCCCCTCTACATCGGTTTCGATGCCGAGGGAAACTTCTTCGTCTCCTCCGAACTGAAGGGAATCCAAGACCATTGCAAGCGCGTCGAGGAGTTCCCCCCCGGGCACTACTACCTCGGCAAGGAAAAGAAGATGCGACGATACTATCAACCCTCCTGGGCGGAAGACGGACAGATCCCTCAGACCGCTCTCGATCTGAACCTGCTCCGCGACTCACTCGAAAGGGCGGTCAAGCGGCAGCTGATGTCCGATGTTCCTTACGGAGTGCTGATATCTGGTGGAGTCGATTCATCAATCGTCGCGGCAATCGCGGCGAAATATCGCGCGAACCGCATCGAAACAAACGATCGCGATCCCGCCTGGTGGCCGACCCTTCATTCCTTTTCCGTGGGCATCCAAGGGCTTTCCCCCGATCTGACAGCCGCACGCAAAGTTGCGGATTTCATCGGCTCAACCCATCACGAGATCTTTTTCACTGTACAAGAGGCTCTCGATGCAATTTCCGATGTTATCTATCATCTCGAGACTTTTGACGTGACGACGATTCGAGCCGGAACTCCGATGTATCTCATGGCACGCAAGATCAGGGCGATGGGGATAAAGATGATCCTGTCAGGGGAAGGCGCCGACGAGATTTTCGGGGGATATCTTTATTTCCATAAAGCCCCCAACGCGGTCGAATTCCAAGAGGAACTTGTGCGCAAAATTAAAATGCTGCACGAATACGACTGTCTGCGAGCAAACAAGGCCATGGCTGCCTGGGGCGTGGAAGCGCGTGTCCCATTTCTCGATCGGGAATTCCTTGATATCGCGATGAATATCAACCCTTCAGCCAAGATGTGCGGCTCGGGAAAAATGGAGAAGACCATTCTAAGGCAAGCGTTTCAAGGCTTCATCCCCGATGAGATCCTGTGGCGCCAAAAAGAACAGTTTTCAGACGGCGTGGGTTATTCCTGGATCGACTCGCTGAAAGCCTATGCTGAAAATGAGGTCAGCGACAAGCTTATGGCCAATGCAATGCACCGGTTTCCGGTCAAGACTCCTAATACCAAGGAAGGCTACTGGTTCCGGACAATCTTCGAACACCACTTCGCGAATCCGAGCGTCCTGGAGCTGATCCCTGACGGGCCGAGCGTCGCATGCAGCACTCCAACGGCCATTCGCTGGGATGCCACCTTCTCGCAGATGGCCGATCCTTCGGGTCGGGCCGTTCGCGATGTCCACAAGGCGGGGCTTACAGCGCCCTGACCCGCGATTACCAAAGAACCCTGAACTTTTGAAAAAAGGGAGATGGGGAGATGGGGAGATAGGGAGATAGGCATTAAGGGAAAAGCCACCAGCGCACCGAAAAAATACAATTTCCCGGGGGGTAAATTTATCCCTCAGCGAGCTCTGTGGCCTCCGCGACCTCCGTGGTTTTCTTGAATTTCTTGAGGTGTTTGGCATTCTTTGTTAATCACGCACTGAACCCTCTTCAGCCTGGTAACGAAATTATTCGTTCCGGCGAATAATTGAATAGATACAAATCATGAACCAAACCTTTCCCAAAGTTACCCTTCAGACCTTCCGGGCATGGGAAGCCCATTTCGCGGGTATTCCACCCTTCGAGAGGCGAGTTCTCCAGATGCTCGGGATCTGGTTTCAGCCGATGCGTCCCTCTTTCCTTCTTTCGAATCTGGTGAGGAGCGGAGTTAAAACCGATTCGGATTTGATCCCGACCATGAGGGATGTCGATAACGCATTCCGCCTCCTCAAGGGCGGGGATTTCATCGAGCGGGTGAATTTCCAAGAGGTGATCTGCCGTCCGGCCGTTGCTGAAATCGCCGCGCGGGCGTCGGTGGCCGATGGCTCATTTTCCACACTTTGCGAGCCGGACTCGTGGATGTATTCCGATCGCTGGTCAGGTTCGGGAGACCCGGTTCGAAGGTTCGCAAGAGAACTGGGATCGCTCCGAAAGGCGATCTACAACAACGATCTTCCTGCTTTCATGCGCATTGTGAAACAGGTAAAGATCCCCGACACGCAATGCCCGGGAGATCTTCCTCTTTTCCAGGTTGTGCTGAACCCATTCGACTCTAAATGGTTTTCGAAACTGGATTTTCCATTTCAGGTGGCATGTGCTGACATTTTTTTTGGGACCTCGGTTCGAAATCTTGCCCCGCTTGACGAATTTTTCACTTGGCTGAAGGCGCGGGCAAGCAACCCGGAAGGTCCCGATGACCATCTTTCCACGGCAGTTGCCGGGATCACGGCCGAGTATCTGTTTCTTCAGGGGCGGACTTCCGAATCGAATGAAATCGCCGCGAGGGTTCGGACGGTTGACTGCATCGCGCTTTCCTCGGCCTTGGCGTTCCTGAGCGGGAATCTGGTTTCCAGCAAGTTGGGCTTCCAGCATGGTATCGATGTTTTGAAAAAACGAGCAAAGGGGAAAAGCTCTTTTTTCTACGGATTCTCAGGATATATTTTCATG
>MNYA01000221.1:3806-4218 GCA_001872985.1 bacterium CG2_30_54_10
CCTTCGAGATGGATCTCCAGCCAGCCGGGACGAGGCTCTCCAAGTCTGCCGGAATCTTTCGAAGAGAAATTCCAGCGCCGTCGCCGGAACCTTCTTTTCTCTCGAAGATTTTCTGCTCAAAGACAAAGGAAGAAACTTTTCCGCCTCCTTAAATCGGCTCAAACAGGGCGCTCCGCTCATTTCGTTCTGCCACATGCTCACCTACTATTGGATGGACATGTTCCCTGCCAGTGCCGTCTCGCTTCTCGAAAACTTCATCGATCTCGCTCTGGCGGGGGGGTTTCAGTGGCTAGCGGAGGAGATGAAATTCCTCTGGGAAAGGGTGTCGGGCAAGCCCCTTCATGCTCTTCTCCGCTTTCCCCCGGAGACGACTCAACCCGAATTCCATCCACCGCTGTGCTCGATCATTGCC
>MNYA01000087.1 GCA_001872985.1 bacterium CG2_30_54_10
CGGAGGGCGCAAAGCGCCCGACCGCGGGGGATGAGCCTCGCGAATTCACTTCGCGAGGCGAAGGGGGGCGCGTGCCCCCCTTTTTTGAGAAGTTACTTCGCTTGTTTGCGCACGGCGTTCGGCCTCGCGAAAAGCCGGGGGACGGGCCTGGCGCGAATCAGTGGGCCGAATTTCCATTCGTCTATTTTTGGGGAAAAACAGGGTTTTGAAAATTGGGCTGATAAACAATGATGACCACGGTCAAATCATCCTGGCGATTTTGGCCGCCGAGATGTTTCAGCCAACCGCTCATCAGTCTCGCATAAAACTTCTCGGGGTCTTCGCTCCACGAATTCATCGCCATTTCAGCCGCGCCGGGGAAACCCAGGACGCGCTTTCCCGGATCAGCCGCCGCGACGAGGCCGTCCGTATATAAAACCAAACTGTCCCCGGGTTCAAAGGGAACCTCAATGGTCGGAAAAACAGGCTCCCGGCATGTTCCCAATGCCTGGGAGGGAAGCTCCAGCCATTCCGTGGATTTTCCACGGCTCCGGATCATCAGCGGCGGACAATGCCCTGCATTGGCCAATACCGCACGGCGGGAAGCCCAGTCGATGCATGCATACAAAAAGGTCATCGTGTTCCCTTTTCCATGCGCCTGCGTTTCCAGGATGAGTTCGTTCAGCTTTTTTAGAAGGTTTGATGGGTCCCGGCTTTCTTCCGAGAATCGCAAAACCACGGCCCGAGCCATGGCCATGGTCAGAGCCGCCGGAAGCCCATGCCCCTCGACATCACCGATCAGGACGCCGAAGCGATCGGCATCCAAATGGAAATAATCGAAGTAGTCGCCTCCCAACTCGCCCATGGCGACGCTCTTTCCATAAACCCGGAAACCTCCCGCTTCAAGGGATTTCTCCGGGAATAGGCTTCCCTGCACTACTTTTGCCACATGTAACTCTTCCAGACCTACGAGAACGCGATTGAATATCCGACCGAGATCGCCGAACTCGTCATTTCCAAGCGCGGGAAGCCTGTGATCGAAACGCCGATGCTCGATTGCCAGAGCCGCTTCGGCAAGAAATTCAACCGGCTCGAGAAACTTGCGGCCCAAAAGACGAACCAGAATCAGCGTTACGAAAAGGTTCAAAACCCCGAATCCGATCATTCTCGCCGCAACCTCACGGATCTCACTGTCAAGCTTGGCCTCCGGAAGAAATGTCATGGAAATAAACCGGTCTAACTCTTTCCCCTTAATGCCTGCAGCCAGATACCTGCGCCCTTTATAAACGATCGTTTCAGGATCCCGTGCCGGCATTGCTCCGAGCTTGCCGCAGAACCTTGTTATTTCCGGAGTAATCTTGAAACCATGTCCACGGCCTCGAGGCAAACTACGCGGGAGATTCAATACCGGACTTTTCGACACAGTTTTCCTGAGCCGGATGACCAGCCGAAAGCCTTGCCCATTGCGGTTCACGCTGGGAATCGATTGCCTGAGATAACGGTTTTGCATTTCCTGCGGACCCCAAGTGATCAGGAAAAAATAGTCGGCCAAAATCTTCCCGCTGGTTTGGAGAATGGCAATGTATAGATAGCCCTTGGATTTGCCGAAGCCCCAAAGCGTTATCTTGTTCAACGCGCTGAAGAAGTCATGAATAAGCTCTACCAGTGACTTCTGAAGGAACGACTCGGCTAGGAGCCCGATATCGTCAATTCCTTTCCTGGCCTCCGAATCTCCGTTGATTTCCCGAAGAATCCGGCGCCCCATAAGGCTTATGAATTTTCTCTCCTCCTTTTTTGCCGGGTCATCCTTCGCCTTGTGGGCGCTCAGAGACCGCTTCACGGATTCTCCCCTCGTCAACCCCATTTCCGTTGCCATCAAAGGCGACCCGCTCGCAATGAGAAAGAAACTTCTGATGCCGAGTCGGGAGGTTGAACGGTTGATCTCATTGCACACTTCAGCATCCAGTTCACGCTTTCCGAGAAAATGCCTCAATTTGACAATGACCTCTTCGATCGCACTTTCATAGCGAATATTCCAGGCTGGAAATCGCCTGTCAAAAGTTTCGAGGAACTCCCCCATGCTTTTCTGCGCCTCGCTCTCGAGCCCTTTCCTTTTCTGGGCGAGATAGTCGTAACCGAGAAAAAGCATGACCAGCAGCGGCAGCCCATTCGCGAAGAAAAACAGAAATGCGAGTTTCGCCTTAACGGAAACGGCAGCCGATCCTGGTGGAATGACGATTCTTCGCGCTATTGCACCCGCCAGAAGTAGCACGAGCAGAGCCAATGATGGCCCGAGCCAGGACAACCAACGGAATGATCCCTGCACGCGGTCCTTCAAGGTGAAGGCCACCAGGTGAAGGCCGGCCGAAAGGAACTTGGCCTCGAAAAGGAACCTCCCGCTGCCGATCGAGTTCTCCAGTTCGCTTCCATGACCCCGCCATGCTGAAACGGCTTCACTTGCCAATCCGGGCGAGGAATCGAGACCCGGAAACTCGATCCTCTCCCCGGCGGCCAACCCGAGAAATCTTCCGGTGACGGCTTTGCGGTTGTGGATCGAGATCAGCCTTCGAAGCCCGAGAGATCGATCGATTTGGTCTGCAGGCAGGAATAGCAGAAATCCAAAACGCTCTCCGAGCCAGTACCAGAAATAAGGCCATCTTGATTGAATGCTCGACAGCACCGGCTGTCCTTCAGATCCGGAAGCCGACCTAATTTTTCCACGCAACAACTGCTTCCCGAGAATTTTTCGCATTGTCGCGAACCATTTCCGATGAAGGGGCTTGGAAATCAGATCGAGTTCCTTTTTTTGGTTGATCGTCAACCCCATCCAGACCTCTTTCCATTCTTCATCGGAATAACCCCATGGCACGGACTTTTCGACAAGCTGCCCCTGGCCGTTCCAGGCTACGACGATTGGAGAAATGCCCCATTTCCGACAGAAGGCAGGAAACTTTCTTTGGAAATAATCTTCAGGGTCAATCTGCTTTCTAACCCGTTCCGCCAGGATGTTCAACAGGGAACCCCAGAACCGTCCCCCTTGTGCCGCCGGGGCATAGGCTTCGAGAAGCCGCTGCATTCTCTGCCGTGCGATATTTTCGCGGATCTCCAACCGCGAACTCAGAATTTTCTCGGCCCCAAGCATCAGCAACAAGGCGGGAACGACCCCGAAACAGGCGACCATTCCCAACCAGGCAAGAACACCTCTCTCGCGGTAAACCCCCTTGCTGCGCGGTTCGACGGGCAAACTGCGTTGTTCTTCGGTCATACTGCGCGGCTTATCCGACGTACTGCGCGGTTCTTGCTTTGGGTCATACCCCGAACCCCACCTTTACATCTTCACCGTCAGCGCGGATAACGACCATCGTGAGGTCGTCCCCGGGCTCTTCGGTGAAGGCATCGTTCGCAGCCCTGACTTTTTCATAGACGGCTTGCGGATCTTTATCCCGGCATTCCCCCACGGTTCGAAGCCATCTGGGGAACCCGAAGGCCCGGCCGGCGCTGTCTCTTGCCTCGACGAATCCATCCGAATACATTACCAGGATATCCCCGGGCGCCATCTGCAAATCTTTGTTCCGAAATGTTGCACGCTTGATGCTTCCAAGAGGGAAACCCTGTAGTTCAATGAAAGAGGCAATTTCCTTGGCGCAGCTTAGATGGATCGGATAACAATGTCCAGCGTTGGAAAAAGTTGCTGCGCCGGATTCCGAGTCAATAATGAGATACTGCATGGTCATCACTCTCTGCATGGTTTTTCGCTTGTTGCGCAGAAACAGATCGTGCAGCAGCGCTAGCAGTTGAGCCGGAGAACCGCTTCGGTCGCGTCCAATCAAGACACCCGCTTTGGCGAAGGCCATCATCAGGGCGGCGGGAACCCCATGCCCGGCCACATCGCCCAGAACCACTCCGAATCTGGAGTCTCCCAGAGGAAAAATGTCGAAATAATCCCCCCCGAGGTCGGTCATGGCCTGGCTTTTGCCGAAAACGGTGAAGCGTCCCTGCCGGAAATGGCTGGCGGGAAGAAGACTTGCCTGGACGACTCTCCCCAAGTCAAGTTCTTCAAGACTTCCGAGGGTATCATTCAGGATGCATCCAAGACGGCCAAGTTCATCGCCTTCGAGTTCGGGAATCCGGAACCGGAAATTGCGCCCGTTGATGTTCCCCGCAGCCATGGAGAACCAGCCAAGGGGTTCCAGAAACTGGCGGGCCACAAGCTGACCGATTACGATAGAAAG
>MNYA01000253.1 GCA_001872985.1 bacterium CG2_30_54_10
AGATTGCTTCGCTTCGCTCGCAATGACACCAGAATGCCAGGATATAGCGAATCTTGGTAGCCACGGTCTGGATGAACAGGTAGATGGGGGTCGTGGTGGTCACGAAGGTTCCTTCATCGGAAAGCCGCTGGGCGACCATCCCGTTGAAGGGAGCCCGTAGGCAGGCATACTCCAATTGCAGCCGAGCCATTTTCATGGCCGCTTCCAACTGCCGCACCTGAGCACGGAGGGCGTCTTTTTCCTCAAGGCGAGGGCCAAGATCCACCAGTGCTTTTTTCTGGAAGGCTGACTGATACTGGGCTTCCGTAACCGTAGCCCGAGCTTCGGCGGCGTCTCCCGCGCTCTTGGAAACCGCTCCTGACTGGACAAGATCCCTGACGCGCAGCAAATCGGATCGGGCATTCTCCATGTTGGCCTTTGCTTGTCGCATCTCCTCCTCGGCCTGCTTTTTCTCCTCAGGTCGAGATCCAGTTTCGAGAATTTTCAGACGGGCCTTGGTGCCTTCAAGATTGGCTTCCGTTTGCAGAAGGGATAACTCCAGATCCTGAGTTTCAAGGGTGGCCATGACCTGGCCGGCGCTTGCGAGATCCCCAACGAACAAGGGAACTGAAGCCAGCCGACCGGCCACCTTGGTTCCTATGGCTGCTTTGCGGATGGAAACGATTTCCCCGACCAACTCTTCCGTGGAAGAAATCGAAGAGGTTTCCGAGGCGCCTGCAGCGGGTTCCTGGGGGAGCGGAGAACGGGAAAGTTTGCGGGACAGTTTTCCATGCTGACCCCCAAATTCTCCCGCAATTGGGGAATCAGCCGGCCCCCCCGTCGAAGGAGCCTCTCTGAATTGTCCCCAAGCGGGAAAAGCCACCAGAACCGGGAGAATTACCACGAAAAGAGCGGAAACAAATCTTTTGAGAGGAAACATGCTGAAATCCTTTTTTGCTTTCGGCGGCTTTCAAGGTCTCCGAAGTTCATAAGCCACCTCCCCTTTCCCGGGATTATGGCTTACTTTCGATTTCAAATCGTTTTCGGGCACGACCATGTTCAAACCGCCTATTTAAGCTAGTTCAAGAGCTATGCTGAGATTTTTCTTGGGACAGCCGTGAAGGAGAAACTGTCCTCCGACATCCTGACCGCTGACAAAGTGCGGAGCGCCCTAAAATCAGTCGAGTCCGAATCCAGAGAGCGGCGAGCCGAAGCAAGCGAAACCTTGATTTCCATAAAGAAGCGAATATCGACCCTTGAACGGCAAAAAGATCGCGTTTTTGATGAGTTGACCCTCGGGGATGCTCCCCGGGAATTCCTTCGGAGAAAGCTCCAAGAGCTTGAGAACCATGGAAAAATTCCTGAGAGGGCAAAGGACGAGGCAAAAAAAGTCTTGCCGAGAATCAGGATATTCGCATTTCTGACGCCGAAATCGATGAAATCGTAGATGCCCTGAAGTCCAACCTTCAGGAACTTAACGGTGAAAAACTCCGGCAACGCTTCCGGATGCTGAATCTCAGGCTCACCGTCTATAAAGATCGCCTAAAAGCCGAGACGGCCCCCGACCTGAGGGCCATCAATGGTATGGGAATGTTCATTGCCGAGAGGGGGACTTGAACTGGGCCTAAAAGCCCCATCAATAGAGGGATTGCGTGGAAATTTTGGGAAAAGGGTATACCAAAGACTATACCCATACGGTAGTTCAATTTCCAGGGGCGGAATTGAAGTCGGGTGGGAAAAAAAGAACTCCAAATCAATCCAAACTGATCGGAAGGCGTCGAATCCGGTAGCGGTGGTCCTCGATGACGATCAACGCTCCCCGGTTTATGGTATCCTCGCATTCCAGTAGAACTTGCATCAGCAGCGGGTTCAACACCAATGGCCGATAGTCACTCAGGCGGAAGATGATGATGCTGGGCAGGGGGAGCTGGGAAAGTGCCAGAATCTCTCCAAAATCGAGATCGCAGGTGAGGATTGTCCTTCCCTCGCTTCTGGCCTTTTGGACGATCTCTATGTCTGGCGCCCGCATCATACCGAGTTCTCGCAGGTGCTTGGCCTCGTATCCCCACTCCCGCAAAGCCTCTACAGTCTTCTGCGAGATACCCATGTCCGCCAGGAACTTCACCTCAAGCCACCTTCAGTGGGCGGTGTTCCTCTTCAGCTAGATGGGCTGCATATTTCAGGCATTGTCGAACATCCTCGATCTCCAGGTCAGGATACTCTTTGAGGATTTCTTCGGGGGTCATGCCATTGCCAGTCAGATTCAAAACCAGACTGACCGTTATCCTCATTCCCCGGATACACGCCTTCCCTCCCATGATTTGGGGGTCGAAGGTGATCCGATCCAGAGTTGTTTTCATGGTCCAGCTCCAAACTCCGGGCAAGCTAACGCCGCACCCGGCAAAGGTTGTCCCTTCATTCTACCTGTATTGAAGACCTTCATCAAGGAAATGCCACCCTCTCCAACCCCGTCCCTATTCCACCTTCCCGCCCTTCTTCTCCTCGATCTCGGCGGCTTTCTCTTTCGCCAGGCGTTTGGCTTCCTTGATCTGGAAAGGGGCCAATTTCTCGGCAAGCTTATCACAGTTTTTTCCAGCATCTTCATTTCCGCCTGAACATGACAAGGTGAACCACATGTGCGCCTGAATGTAGCCCTTGGTGACGCCTTCTCCATTGGCATACAAGATCCCGAGGTGGTACTGAGCCAAAGCATTCCCCTGCTCGGCGGCCATGCGAAACCACTTCGCGGCTTCCTTGTAGTCCCAGGTGACACCGTCGCCTTGGTCATACATGTTCCCGAGGTTGTTCTGAGCATCCGCATCCCCCTGCTCAGCCAATTCACGGATGATCTTGAATGCGGCGGGGTAATCCTTATTTTTGTAAGCAGCAACCCCTTCCGCCAAGGTCGCCCCAAACACCGAAGAACACAGGAAGAGAGCCAATACCACCAGACACAGTTTTTTCATTTCATTACCCCTCAATCGTTCTCGTAGTTTCCATGCCCGTCACGCCGCTTCTTGTTCCTAATAAAGATACCTCTGGAACCCTGCAAACACCTTCCCAATCTCTTCAGGCTTTCCCAGGTCAGCCACGGCATCCGCCATCGAATCGTGATACTTCAATTTCAACAAGGGTGATAGTTTGGCCTGGTCCAGTTCCTCCACGCCAACGGTGATGTAGTGGGATAGAACGAAATCAAGAAACCCCTGCTGCTTATTGTTGAAGTGGGAAGTGATGCCCACCTTGGCCTTCTCAGCGCGTTCTTCGCGGGTCAGGGTCGGAATGGCATAGGCCACGTGCGCCAGCACGTCGAACAGGTCGCTCTTCTCGGCGTCGATGATCTTCTGCATCGCGGACAGTTGCTCAGCGCCGAACCCGCCCTCTGCAAGCCCTTCCAAGAGCTTCTTACGAGTATCCGGCACACTCCAGATGGCTCGCAGCTCAGCCTCGTTCTTGAAGAACTCC
Source organism: bacterium CG2_30_54_10 (assembly GCA_001872985.1). Classification (GTDB taxonomy): domain Bacteria; phylum Muiribacteriota; class Ozemobacteria; order Ozemobacterales; family Ozemobacteraceae; genus CG2-30-54-10. The sequence continues at coordinate 3,445 of MNYA01000253.1, forward strand.
GGCAGCTTTCCAAACAGCATCTCCATGAACTGAACTGCTGACATGGGCGTTCCATCCGGGTGCCAGAAGGTGGTTGCCATCATGTGCTGGATGTTTCGTTCCTTGCCGTCGGCCAGTTTCACTTTGATCCTTGTGCGTCTGTCATAATCAGTCGGGGGATCACGTACATCACTGGGGGGGCGTGGTGGGCGTGGCTCAGGCTTTTCCTTCGGCTCATCCGGCGGCAACGGCTCACCATCCCACTCTGGATCGCTGAAATGATGATGCGCTTTTACAAAATCATAGATCGTGAAGTAGTCCTTGCCGTTGTAGAGCCGCGTTCCACGTCCTATGATCTGCTTGAACTCGATGATGGAGTTGATGGGGCGCATCAGGACAATGTTGCGGATGTTACGGGCATCCACGCCAGTTGAAAGCTTCTGGGACGTGGTCAGGATAGTTGGGATGCTCTTCTCGTTGTCCTGGAAGTCCCGTAGGTGCTGCTCTCCGAGGGCTCCATCGTTCGCAGTTACCCGATGGCAGTAGTCGGGATCTTTGCTCGTCTTCATCTGGTTGATGAGATCACGAACTGCAAGGGCATGATCCTGGGTGGCGCAGAACACCAGCGTCTTTTCTGCCTGGTTGATCTGGTCCTTGATAGGAAGTTCAATTTTCCGTACTCAAAATAGCACCCGCCCATTTTTGTGTCGAGGGCCACTTTTTCCCGAATTTAGGAGGACAATTCGTTCGTTTTTCCTACTTCGGACCATGAGCCGTCACTTCGGGGTCACGAACTGCTGGAAATTCGGCACAAAATCAACGCAAAATGACCAGACAAGGGCCTTTTCAGCAGTTTTTGGGAAAGCGATCCCCTCACACATGATGTCTGGGTTCG
>MNYA01000103.1 GCA_001872985.1 bacterium CG2_30_54_10
CGAAGTGAATTCGCGAGGCTCATCCCCTGCGGTCGGGCGCTTTGCGCCCTCCGGTCTGCCTTCACTCTTCCCCCGACTTATTGAGATGATACTGTTTTCCCACCTAATCTGCGTTGAACAACTAAACTGGAAAGCGGGCGATAAATGAAAACATGCTTCCCCCCCGGCCGCCCTGGCGCCGATACGAGAAATAACGCTCGGAAAGACATTTGGTACAGTCATTGACATGACGGATCTTGTTGCCGGGAACCCCCCGTTCCATGCACTGCATTACGTTCAAAGCCCGAAGATCGAGGTGCCATTTCTCTCCGTGGGACAAGCAGGCAATGGATCTTGGCTCAGCCGCCCGAAATCCTTCGACGACATCCTCCCCCAATTCCAGGCAGCACCCGCCGATGCATGGGCCCATGAAAATATGAATGTTCGATAACGCGCCCGGGAAGGCCCCAGCGAGGAAATCGAGGGAGCGGCCGGTAATTCCCCGGGACGTGCCCTTCCAGCCGGCATGGATGGCCATCACCACACTATCCGCGGCAACCAGCACCGGAAGACAGTCGGCCGTGAAAACCCCGACCGGAACTCCGGTTGCGGCGGTGAGGACTGCGTCGCCATTACCCTGGCAGCCATCTTTTGTTTCTGACGGTTCGACGACAAGAACGGTGGTTCCGTGGATCTGTTGCGCGAAGCGTGGAAAAGCCAGTCGGTTGGATGAAACTGCCGGCAATGAGCTCCACAGATCGGCCGCTCGTTGAAATGGGGGATCGTAGAGATTCAGGTTCCCATCCGCTTTTTCGGAAAACCCTGCAACTCCGCCTGGAAATCGGAAAAGATGCATTTTCAGGATCCGCTGTTGAGGGAGGCGATCATGCGCTCCGCAAGCTCGTCAACCGCATCCCTGGAATCCGAAACATCCCGGATTTTCCGGAGGGTGCGGATCGCTTCATCGATTCGGCCTTTCTTCGTGTAAAGGGATCCGAGGACGATATAGGCTTCTTTGAGGGTTCGATCGAGAGCTATTGCCTTCTTGCACTCTTCGTATGCGTCCTTAAAACGCCCCTGGTTGTAATGCAGCAAAGCGAGATCCTTGTAGGCGGTGGCGCTTTCGGGACTGAGTTGGAGGGCTTTTTGAAATTCGGCTTCCGCCATGTCGTAATTCGCGGATCTGAAGAAGTCTTTTCCCATGTCGAGATGGGTTCGGGCCGAGTCTTTGTTCTTTTCATCCTGGCACTTTCGCACCTTCAAAAGAAGGGTCCGGGCCTGGCGGCCGACAGTGCTGCCTCCGGAAGTGGCGATAATCCGCTCGAGCTCTTGACCTGCTTCATTGATCAAACCACGATCCATGTACGATTTTGCAAGTGAATACGATTTTTCGAGTTGCCTTTCGTCACCGACCGTAAGGTTTCGCTCTGCCGGCGCAACAGTAGTGGGAAGGCGGCGAACGGGCAAAGAAGACTGCTCGAAGCTCGGGGCTTGTGATGGAAGTCCGATCGCAAGTCCGGATTCAAGGCCTGTGTTGGAAAGGTTTACCGTGGAGACCGGGGGGAAGGTTCCCGAGGTTTCGAGGGAGTTTATTCCGCGGCCTTTGCTAAACCTGGCCCCACCCGCCCCGAGCTTCCGTTTGAGGAAATCGGTAAGCGTTGCGCTTCCCTGCGTCTGTTTCATCTGTGAAAAATAGTGTGCGTTGTTGTTCTGAGTAAGACGCTTGACCTCGCGTTCAATGTGGCGCCTGACCGGGGAATCGGCCGACGCTTTGGTCAGCGCCTGCTGATAGAGGTAGAGGGCCTTTCCGTTCTGCCCGGTTTTTTCGTAGCACACAGCCAGAGGGAGATAGGCTTTCAAATACTCGCTGTTCAAGCGGATCGCCGACGCGAAATTTGATGCCGCCTCGGCGTAATTTTTTCGTGTGAACTTGCAGAATCCAAGATTGAAGTAGGATTTGAAGAAAGTTGGATCCGCCTTGATCGCCGCCCGGAAATGGGAAATCGCGTCGTCATGGCGCCCCGCCTTGTAACATGCCCATCCAAGCGAATCGCGAAAGTTGACCGATGATGGCTCGAGCTGAACGGCCCGCTGACAAAGCTGAACAGCCCGCTGGGCGTCGATCTCGAGAGTGGCCAGAAGGAAACCGAGGTTGTTGAGCGCCGAAGGATAGTTCGGGTTCAGAGCCAGTGCCTTTTCGTACGCCTTGACGGCATTTTTGTTGTCGCCGGTTTTCTCGAAGGCAAATCCCAGGTTGTGAAAGGCTTCGGGCATATCGGGGCGGAGCCTGACTGCCTGCCTAAGATCCATAATGGCATTTACAAAATCCCCTGTCTGGAGTTTCTGGGTTCCTCTGACCAGGGATCGCATTCCGGCATCCTGGTAATCGGGCAGTGTGTCCAAAGACAGGGCAAAGGCGGGAACGCCGATGAGTAGACAGCCTAGCAACATGAGTCCCAAGCGTTTCATCGCTTTGCCTCCTTGATGCGTAATCAGGTCTTTTTTCCTCCTGTAATGAATCGGCATGCAAGGGCCAAGGCCGAAGCCCATACATTTTTACCGCCGACTCCCGCTTGCCAAACGGGTTCGGTTCAGCTATTCTTGGCCCTGTCGGGGCGCTCCGATTTCAAGCGTTCCGCACAGGAGAGAAAAGATGACCAAGCGAACCAAGATCGTAGCAACCCTGGGCCCTGCCTCCTCGGCGGTCGAAACAATCGCTCACCTGATCCAGGCGGGAGTAAATGTTTTCAGGCTGAATTTTTCCCACGGCACCCATGACGATCATTTTGCATCGATTCGGAATATCCGTGAGGCAGCACGCCGGGAAGGCGAATACGTTGGTATTCTTGCAGATCTTTGCGGTCCCAAGATCCGCGTCGGAAGCTTCTCTAACGGCCCAGTCACTCTTGTGGAAGGCCAGGAATTCACCTTGAGCGAAGATCCGAATCTCAAAGGAAGCCAGACTGGAATCGGAACCTCATATCCGCATCTTGTCAAGGATCTTCAAATCGGCGATCCGGTGCTTCTGGATGATGGGAATCTTTCCCTCAGGGCGGTCGAGAAGGGATCAAACTGGGTTAAATGCATAGTCAAGGATGGCGGCCTTCTCAAGGACAAAAAAGGAATGAACATGCCCGGGGCTGCCCTCTCGGTCGAAACGATCACCGCCAAAGACAGGGATGATCTTCGCTTCATCCTTCCCCAAGACCTGGACTACATCGCCCTCTCATTCGTCCGAAAGGCGGCGGATCTTCGCGAACTTCGAAGTCTGATCGGGACTTCCGCATTGAGAGTGATCGCCAAAATCGAGATGCCGGAAGCACTGCGTGATCTCGAAAACATCCTGGGTTCCTCCGATGGGATAATGATCGCCAGGGGAGACCTCGGAGTAGAGCTCCCTCTGGAGCAAGTGCCAGCATTTCAAAAACACATCCTTCAAAGATGCACCTGCCGAGGAATCCTCGCCATAACTGCAACCCAGATGCTCGAATCGATGATCGACAACTCCCGTCCCACACGGGCCGAAGCGACCGATGTGTTCAACGCGATTCTTGACGGAACCGATGCAGTGATGCTTTCAGGTGAAACCGCGGTAGGGAAGCATCCTGTAGAAGCCGTAAAAATAATGTCAGCCATCGCCCACGAAGCGGAAGTGGTCGCTGCTAAAAACCGAAGTTCGGACAATCTCCTTCCGGAGGTGAACCGTGAAATCGAGGCGATCGTCGCTCATTCGGCCTGCGAAGCGGCGGTGGACATCGGCGCGAAGGCCATTGTCGCCTTCACCCATAGCGGAAACACGGCCGCAATCCTCTCTAAATACCATCCTTCGGTCAAGATGATCGCGCTGACCCCGAGGGAACCGACATGCCGCCGCCTCGCGCTGGCTTGGGGCGTCGAACAAATTCTGGTCGATGATCTGCGCGGCACCGATGCGATGATCTCACTGACCGAAAAAACAATGAAGGAAAGAGGAATCGCAGTCTCGGGTGACGTCGTGGTAATCGTCGCCGGGGTTCCTTTGGGGGTCAAGGGGAACACCAACATGGTCAAAATTCACCGGATTCCGTGAAGTGCGCGAAAGGGCCGGAATTTTAAAAGGAACTCGGTAGCTTCTCAAAAAAGGGGGGCACGCGCGAATGGCACTTAGATAAGGAAATTCTTGAGAAAAATGCTCGGAATAAAATTCGTGTTCATCAGTGTTTACCCATCGTAGAAAAAATATTGGAGAAGCCAAAGTAGGCTTAACTAATTCTACTGTCTCACTTAATTTACCACAAGGGCACAAGGATCGGCATTGGAAGCGCAAT
>MNYA01000063.1 GCA_001872985.1 bacterium CG2_30_54_10
CTCCACACCATCACCTCGGGAGGGGGGTTTGGAACATTCGGTCTGGCTGCCCAGATTGCCGGTTTTCTGGGGTTCGCGGTATCGGTTCCGGTCTTCCTGCTGCTCTGGTTGGGGTATTCGCGACTCATCAATCTCGAATCGGTGGAACGACATCAGGTTGAATCAAACCTGATGCAGACCGCCAGAAACGTTGATCTGTCCTTTCGGAATACGATCGAAAGCACCTGCTCGACCTTCCTTCGCGTCACCCGGGAACTTGGCCGGACGACCAACCCGTCACAGGTCGAAAAGGTTCTCGAACGCTATGCAAGCGAGACACTCGTCATGTTTTGCGACAGGGAGGGAAATCCGTTTTTCCCACCCTCCCAACGTGAGGGATCACGAAAACTCCGGGGAATCTACCTGAAGCAGCTCAAAGGGCTCATTCAATCCTACCTTGATACGATCGCCTCTGCCCGCGGAGGGAACGAGCGAGAGGAGCGGGCATCGAAGAAAACGGTCCCGATTTTAGAAATGGATGACCTGGTCGATAAGAATTTCATCCCGATCGAGGTTTTCAAGTTTCCCAATCGTCTTACCTGGATCCGTGTCAAGACACGCAGCGAATGCGTGTTCTCCGCGATTGTTGAAGGCAAAGCCGGGAATGTCCGTGGAATCCTGATCGTGCAGTTGAACTACAGAGACCATGCGACCAGATACATCGAGCAGCTCATTGCCAGCCAACCGGCAGGAATCCACCTTCTCGCGATGCACCCGAATTTCTGCATTCCCGGCCTGTTCAATTTCGCCACGTTGTACAACCTGTGCCGGCTCGTTCTGGATGAGGGGCAGTCTCAATTGGAGACCGTCAGGGTGGGCGAAAGGGATTTCCTCGTCCTTGCGCACTTTCCCCGATTCCTGAGAGGGTTGGTTCCCGGCGCAGCCCAACCCATGAAACCGCTGCGGAGCCTCGAGAGAGCGGTCGGAAAAACGGTCTGGGGAACTCTTGCCCTGGCCGCCCTCGCGGGCCTGTTCACCTCGCGGCTTTTCTACCTGGCATTGATCAGGCCGATCAACAAGGCACGCGGCGCGGTAGAACGGGTCCTGATCGAAGATTTCACTCATCGGCTGCCGATCGACCGGCTCGACGAACTCGGAGCCCTTGCCAACTCCTTCAATGGAATGATGGCGGGTTTGCAGCAACGGGAGAAGATGCGCAGGTTCGTCTCAGACTCCGCATGGGAATCCACGCAGGAAAGTCTTGCCGGAACTGAAGCGAGGGGCGGGGCCATCGAGGAGGTCGCCATTCTTTTCTCGGACATCAGAGGTTTCACCACGCTTTCCGAGAAGCACCCCGTCGAACTCGTGGTCGCCATGTTGAACGACTATTTCACGGCAATGGACGGATGCATCCGTTCCGAAGGCGGGGAGATTTTCCAGCTGATCGGCGACGCGATCTTCGTCGTTTTCAAGGCTCGGAAAAGCTGCGAAATTCCCGCAAAGCGGGCTGTTTCGGCCGCGTTCGCCATGCGTCAAGCCCTCGGAAATCTAAACGCGCAACGTTCAGAGACGGGTCTTTTCACGATCGAAAGCGGGATCGGCATTCATTTTGGAAAGGCCGTCCTCGGCCGTGTCGGGGCCAGCTCCGGCCGCCTCGGCTTCACCGCTCTCGGTCCCACGCTTGAAACCGCTGTCAGCCTCGAAGCCCAAAGCAAACAAGGCAGGTCCTCCCGGATCATCGTTTCCCCGGAAGTTTTGGCTCTGATAGATCGCGCTATCCCTGCCTCCGCGCTTTCGGGGGATTCCGGATCCGCCTGGGAACTCAGTTTCCCGGGCACTCATTCGTGAGGGGATTGAAAGAGATGGAATTTCCCTGGGGAAAAACCTCATCGGAAAATGCCTTGCCAGAAAGGAGCTGTCCCATTTCGGGCAAATGGCCAACCAAACCAGGCTGGATGGGTTGAACGTGGATCGTCCCTTCACCGTAAAGCCACGCCCACGCCCGCTCTATTTCCTTTTCGCATGCATCGGGGTTCTGTCGTTCCTTGGTTGGTTCGAGCCCAACTTCAGTTCCCTCGCCGATCGTCTGGAAACGGACAATTTCGAGGAGATCCGAATCTCCCTGACCAGCTCCGTGCTTGCGATGGCGGAAGGGTTCAACCGCCAACGTTGGATGTTCTACCAGGCTCAACCGCTTCTGCGCCGATTTGCCCGACATGAATTTTCCCAGGTTCTGATTGACCGTTTGGCCCGAAGCCTCGGGAAACTTTTTCCCGGGGCGCAGGTTTTCGGATTTTCTCCAAAAGGAAGACTTGCCTACCAAACCGGAAACGAACCAAGGAAGACCAGAGAGATGATCTGGCGTGGAATCATCGCCAACATCCGTCAGGAAACATCAGGCGATGAGGCCGAAAAGCTGTTCGAGGCCCCCGCGCGGATCTGCCGGAGCCTGTTCGGAACGGCAACCACGCTCTCCGACCTTTCAGGTGCGGACAACCTTCCACAGATGTTTTTGAACCGTAATCGCAGTTTCTTTTCCTGGGCGATTCCCCAGGAGATTTTAACGGGGACACCCAGCACGGAACTTGGCGGAATCTGGATCATCGCAGACCCCGAGACGCTCCCAGCCGTCCAAATCGGGCTTTCCGCCCTTCGCCTTATGAACCCTCTCTCGAACCTCGCATGTGTGGTCGTCGCGACGGGCAGCTCAGGGAAGATCGAGTCCCGGCGCGGACCCGGACTTCTTCCGCGCTCGATTCTCCGGAAAACCCTGGCGAACCAGACGGAATTTCAGACTCCCTCCGGATTGTGGTGCTCGCGCTCCATTCCAGGGGAGTCCAACAGATATGTCATAGCCGGATTCAGCTCGGAAACCACGAAAGGGTGGGTCGGCCGGAATCGCGGGGCAATCCGTGGCGGGGTCATCGCTCTCCTTCTTCTCGGGCTCGGGCTTGCCTGGCGTTCCTGGTGGACCGGCCAACCCCTTCCCTGGACCCTCAAGCAACAGGTCGTCATCCTTTTTGCTCTTACCGCCGTGCTTCCGCTTGCTATTCTGATCGGTTTCGGCCGCGAGCGGGCACGGGAGGTTGGCCGCCTCGAGCGTGCCCATTGGGAAGAGCGGATCCTGACAACCCTCAACGGCATCGATGTCTCCTTTGAAGAGTTCAAAAATGCTCAGGAAGCACGTATTCAGGAAATCGAAGCGGTGATTTCCCGCAGGCTTTCAGCGGCAACCGATCCGATGTCCCTCGCACGGGAGGCATGCCGGAAAATCGACAAAGTCGAGCTCCTGATCATCCAGACGACCGGCCGGCAGACTCGCCTCAACAAGATGGTGAGTTCCCCCCAACGAGAAAAGGATGAGTTCCGAAAACTCCTCTGCCAGTTCCTGGCGCACATCCTGGACACACAGAATATCCCGGTTCCAAAGTCCATCTCAGACAAGAAAACGCTCATCCAGGGCAAGGAACGTGAGCGATTTTTCGACACCCTCTATCGATCATACGGTGAGTTCAACCTAATGGAGCTGGGGAAACGACGAATGATGAACAGGATCCGCATCCTAAAGGACGGCAATGATGACACCATAGCCCTCCTCAGTTGGATTTTCGATGAAGCCGAGTTCGGTCGGGAATTTGTCGAGCAGATCTCCCGGGAGGCTCAAGCCGGGAAGTTCGGTCAGGTCAGAATCGCCTTGATTGGCGATGACGGACGTGTGCTGCCGCCATCCCTCCGCCGCTCGATGGATCTTTTGAACCTCGCGAATCGCGTCGCAACGTTCAAATCCAGCGAGGTGGCGGAAATCACCGTTCACGGAAAGCCTGTTCTGGCTGCCGGCCTTCCACCGCTCAAACTTTGGGGTTACCAACTCCTCGGAATGATCGACGCCAGCCTTTTGACGAGGGAAAAGTCCACCTTGTCCTCATTCCTCCTCATCATGGTGGCCTGGTCGGTCATCTGGATGATTGCATGCGCGCTGTTCCTTTCGAGGCGCCTGGTCGGCCAGGTCACGAACCTTCGCGAATTCATCGACCAGATCTCGATGGGGAGATTCCAGGCCAGGGCTGTTGTTGCATCTCAGGACGAACTGGGCAGGCTCACCCAGACCTTTAATACGATGGCCGAAAAACTCGAACAACTCCAGCGTCTGCGCAGGTTCGTCTCCGACCAGGAGTGGATCGAATCAAAAAAAGA
>MNYA01000436.1 GCA_001872985.1 bacterium CG2_30_54_10
AAAAAAGGAAAGGATTTTTTTGCCGCAGATAAACGCGGATTAACGCAGATCTGGAGGGGAAGGAAAGAAAGTAAGAGTTTAGTAGTTTGGGAAAATTGAAGAAAAGGTGAATGGGAGAAAATGGAGAATGGGTGGTGGGCTAGATTAACTTTGCGAGCGGCCAAAACAGGCTTTTGATGAACATTTGACGGAATCGTGAGCGTTTCGATCCGTGAATACGCGGCAAGATGCCTGCCACCAGGCACAGAAAGTTAATCAGGGACACGACCCATTTTTTCAAACGGCTAAACTCTTACAAATCTTTAAATCTTTGAGAGAAATAAACTGCCGCAAATTAGGTTGAAACTCTGAATTTCATTTGCCAACTCGCCAATTGTTGGATAGAATCATCCATAATTTCTTTTTCGTCTTTGCCTGGGGGAAACATGGGAAGCACAGTCTGTCCAATCGTTCCGGTGACCGAATTCCAGCGCATGGTCGCCCTGCTCCGCGCCGTGAAGACTATCGCAGTAGTCGGCATGTCGCCGAATCCTGACCGACCGAGCAACGAGGTCGGCTTCTTCCTGCGCGATCATGGGTATTCCATCTTTCCTGTCAATCCAGGAAATCCACAGATTCCAGGATTGACCGTCGCGAAGAACCTGACCGAGGCTTCCCGTTTGTCCGGAGGCATCGACCTCGTCGATTTGTTCGTGGCGGGCGAACGGATCCCACCCATCATTGAGGAAGCGAAAGCTCTAGGCATCAAGCGGGTCTGGTTCCAACCCGGAGCCGACAACCCGGCCGCCGAGCAGGCCGCTCGCGATGCGGGCATGGAGGTGGTCGCGCGTGCCTGCACCATGGCTATCCTGATGCGGGCCGGCTGAAATTTCCCTTGCTCCCGTTCGGCAAACATTGCCGCGAATCATTGCCTGGTGCTTTTACCCCGGATTATTGAGATAATACGATTTCGGTTTGTTTGTCCGGATACCAATCTCAACTGCCTTGAAGAAGACATCGATTGGTAAATTAAAGGTTCGGATTGGGAATTTGAATGAATGAAAGCCTCTGATTATATTGCCGAATTTCTCTTTCGCCAGGGCGTTACATGCGTTTTTGAAGTTGTTGGCGGAATGATCACTCATTTGATTGATTCTCTCTCCCGCAGCGGGAAAACGAAGATCGTCAGCATGCACCACGAGCAGGCGGCCGCCTTTGCCGCCGGGGGTTATGCCCGCCTGAGTGGCGTTCCGGGTGTCGCCCTTGCCACCAGTGGCCCTGGAGCAATCAACCTGCTGACGGGTGTCGGTTGCTGTTATTATGATTCCCACCCTGCTGTATTTTTTACCGGTCAGGTTAATCGCGATGAAATGAAAGGCACCCGGGATGTGAGACAACTGGGTTTTCAGGAAACCGACATTGTTTCCATGGCCCGCCCCATCACCAAGGGAGCGTTTTTGGTAAACGATCCCGCTGAACTACCCGGCGTGCTCAACAAGGCATTCCAGCTCGCTCTTGAGGGTCGGCCAGGCCCGGTTTTGGTCGACATCCCAATGGACGTTCAACGGATGGAGGTTCCCGATAACTTCCCCCGACCGGCAAGTGCCGCGGTCGTCCAGCCTGATATCAAACCCTGGATCGACCAGCTTCAGGAAGATCTTTCCCGGGCTTTACGACCCATCATTCTGGCGGGCGGTGGTATTCGATCCGGAAGGGCGCAAAAGGAATTCCTGAAGTGGGCCGAAAAGACCGGTATACCGGTTGTGACGTCTCTTCCGGGTGTGGATGTCATTCCTTTTTCCCATCCTCAGCGCGTCGGCATGATCGGGAGTTATGGAAATCGTTGGGCTAATCTGGCTTTGGGAAAGGCCGATCTCGTTCTGGTAATGGGAAGCCGGCTCGACATTCGCCAAACCGGATCGGAAGTAAATAGCTTCAAGGAAGGGAAGGAGATCTGGCATTTCGACTGTCAATCCGGGGAAATCAACAATCGCATCAAAGGTTGCAAGCCAGTCTTGGGCCATCTGAAGGGCGTCCTCCAAGCGCTTTCCCAAGTTGCAGGCTGGCGGGCGCATGGGAACCTCCCCTCCTGGAAAATGGAAATTGAATCTCTCCGGCAGGCTTGGCCTGATACCCGTGAGTTGGAGGGCATCCCAGGGATCAACCCCAATGTTTTCCTTCACGCCCTTTCCCGGTTTTCTCATGGTGGAAGGGGATATTTCGTCGATGTCGGGCAGAACCAGATGTGGGCTGGTCAGTCAGTAGAAATCCAAGCCGGCCAGCGCTTTCAAACGTCTGCCGGCATGGGTTCGATGGGATTCGCGCTTCCTGCCGCCATCGGAGCTGCTTTTTCCGAACCAGGAAAACCTATTGTAGTCATTGCCGGTGATGGTGGGTTTCAGATGAACGTCCAGGAACTCCAGACTATCGTTCAACACAAGCTTCCGATTAAAATGGTTATTCTTAATAACAAATCCCTTGGAATGGTCCGCCAATTCCAAGAGTCGTATTTTGATGGCCGCGTTCAATCAACCCTTTGGGGATATTCCACGCCCGACTTTGCGAAGGTTGCCGGCGCCTATGGGATTCCCGGAAGGAGTTTACATGCGACTGAAGAAATTGACACTTGCCTGGAATCCCTGTGGGAAAATCCTGCCGCTCCTTTTCTCCTCGAAGTGGAAATTTCTGATAAGGCAAGCGCTTTGCCGAAAATAGCTTTTGGCAAACCAATCACCGAAATGGAACCTTTCTCCAAGCCCTTAGATATGGAAGGCACCTGACTTTTCAATTAAGGGGGGAACGCGCCCCACTTTTGAGGAATTACTTCCGGGCGGTATAATGATTGCCGATCCGGAACGCGGAAAGGGCTGCGAAAATGGACGAGCTGGTCGCTTCCTCGACAGGTTTCTTGAGCTATCTGAGAACGACCTGGGTCTGGCCGGGCATTGCGGAGGTCGGCCAATTCATCGGAACCCACCTGATCTCCGGCATGGTTCCCGCGTTCCTGATTGCCGGGGCCATCGCGGTTTTTCTTGATAAAGCCCGCATCACACGTTTAATGGGCGCCAAGGCTAATCCACTGATTTCCTTTCCGGTGGCGGCATTTTCCGGGGGACTTCTCACCGTTTGCTCGTGTGGAGTCATACCCATTTTCACCGGAATCATGACCCGTGGCGCCGGGAGCGGTCCGGCATTCACTTTTCTTTTCGCGGCGCCCGCAATCAACCTGATCGCTCTTACCTATACACTTTCGCTCATGGGCTTGGAATTCGCTCTCGGCCGGGTCGTTTTCGTCATGGTTTGCGCTGTCTTCATTGGCCTCGGAATCAGACTCTTGTTCGCCGACCCGCCTGAAGTGCCGGCCGACATGATTTCATACGCCGATGATGATAACCCGAGAACCGATTTTCAGATGGCCGTTTTCTTCGGAATGCTGATTTTCCTGATGCTGACCTCGACGGGTTATTTCGATATCTGGATACAGGGGAAAACTCTTTCAGCATTCGAGGGCGGCCTTACGGGGCTCCAGGGAACCCCTTTGCAGCGTTTGCTTCCAAAGCTTTTCATGCTGTTATTCGAGGCGGGAATCATTTTCATAATGCTGAAGCAGTGGTTCCGCCCGGATGAGGCAAAGCAATGGCTTGCCAAAGCCTGGAGCCTGTTCGTGATGATTTTTCCGAAAGTATTGCTCGGGATCTTCTTGTCCGGGTTGCTGGCGGCGGCTTTCCCGCTATCGAGGTTCATGGTTTACTTCGATGACAATTCGGTTCGGGCAAACCTGCTCGTATCGATCATCGGAGCGATGAGCTATTTCGGCACCATCGTCGGGGTGAACGTCGTCGCGACGATGACCCATTTCGGAATGCATAGTGGTCCGGCGATGGCTTTTCTTCTTTCGGGGCCATCGGTAAGTCTTCCCGAGATTCTTGCATTGCTACCGATCATCGGTCGGAGGAAGGCGGTCGTCTATTTCTTTCTGGTGGCCGTTTCAACCACGATCAGCGGCCTTTTGTTCGGAATGTTATTCTGACCGGGATCGCTTCCCAAGGTTCCTGCCAAAGGAACCTGAAAATACCACCAAGAAACCCGGAAAGCCACAGTTCACAGAGCGCAGTTCACACTTCACAGAGCACAGTTCACACTTCACAGAGCACAGGCACAGAAACCACAGAAAAAGGAATTTGGTAAGAGTTTAGCCGTTTGAAAAAATGGAGATAGAGGAAATGATGAATGATGAATGATGAATGATGAATGGAGAATTTGGAGAGGTTTTCTCGAGAATCCCATTATTTTTTTCTCCCATATCTCCA
>MNYA01000226.1 GCA_001872985.1 bacterium CG2_30_54_10
CCAAGCTTGAGCGCGTTCAACACTCATGTGCCATCGCGGGACGAGTTGGCAGCCGAGGCTTTTCGGCGAGGTTCTAGTGAGCTGGTATCTGCTCAGAGAGAAGGGGCATTAGCTGATTTTCAACATATATAGAGCGAGATTCCTCACGTTCGTTCGGAATGACAAACGATGCTGTCATTTCGACCGAAGGGAGAAATCTTGTTCCCGTAGCAGGGAAGAGATCTCTCACATTCGTTCGAGATGACATTTTTACGATGGTTCATATTGCATTACCCCGAATTATTGAGAAGATACCCAAATTTTGACTTTTCTGATGACTTCAAATCCGAGTTCATCCATGTTTTTCCGTGTAAAAATTCTTTTTTGGTGGCTTACCTTTGTGCCATTCGCGCGTGCCCCCCTTTATTGAGAAGTTACTATTTTTCATTGCATTGCCTCGGTGAAGAGAAGTGTGATACCTTTAGCCCCGTGACACAGCGAAACCGGTTTGTTTCGGCGAATGCGTGATTGACTGGAAGCGCTGAATTTCTCGCTCTGTGGCCGTTGTGGTTTCCTCAGTTTCTTTTGTGGTAATTCAGGCGTTTTCGGTAATCTCGGATGAATGCCCGGGGCTTTGTTTTTTCCGGTAAGAACATCTCGAACTTCCGCGGAGAAAGGAATGACGATCAGGTTCAATTACCAAGCGGTTTTAAGGCTCATAATGCAGAAAATAATCTTCGTTGCTCCCCTGTATTTGATGATTGCCCCCCCGCCGAGGTAGACTTGAGGCTCCCCTCAAGGATCCTCGAGACAGGCTGACCCAGGAAAAGTATCATGGATCCGAACCAATACCCACACCCCCGTCAGCGAAAGCGTAAACGCTGGATGGTCAGGCTTCCCCAAAGCGCCGAGTGGCTGGCGTCAGTCGGGTTGGTTTTCCTTGATGCGACAATACTAAACTGGATTTTTCATTGGGTTTTCAGATTCTGGCTCAGTGACGATTCTCAGCTTAGCGTCTATTTCCATTCGTATTACGAGGTTCGCTTTTGGTTGTTCGCGCTCTTCCTCGGGTTCGGGATGCTTTTCGATATCTACCGGATCCGATCCTTCATGGCCGCATCGGATGTATTCTCTCACACCACGGCGACGTTGCTTTCGACGTTCCTTGCTTTCAACATTCTCGTTTTCCTCTGGAGGCCGTTGGCTTCTTTGGCACATACGTTTCCGCGGCCAATCATTTTGTTATCAACGGCGATCTCGGTATTCGTGATTTTCGTGGTTCGCATCCTCATCGCCCGGGTTTTAAAGCCACAACCTTTATTGCGGAGAGCGATAATTATCGGTCAAGAATCTGACGGGAAGCGTATCCTACAGCATTTCCACAGTCGCGGAGGAGTCCGGTTCAGACTCGTAGGGATTTTTTCATCGGATCAGATCGACAATCTCGCCTCCGAAGTAATCTTCAACCACGTTCACGAGGTCATCGTTACGGATTCCAGGGTCTCCCTTGATGTTTTCTGGGCGCGGATTTTTTCCCAGCGCAAAGAAGAACCTCACCAGTTCTACGTAAGGATCGCCTACGACCCTTCCCAGGCATCGGGAAATATCGGGTTGAACAGTCTTGAAGACTTTCCCATGACGACGATTCCGGCGCTTCCGTTGAGTGGTTTCCAGCGAGGAATTAAACGCGCCTTCGATTTCGTTTTCGCCCTTTTCGCGCTCATTCTGACCTCTCCCATCATGCTCGTCGCGGCTATCCTTGTGCGACTCGACTCTGAGGGGCCTATTTTTTACAAGCAACGCCGCGTGGGGCGATTCGGAAAGGAATTCGACCTCATCAAGTTCCGCTCCATGAAGGTCGGCGCCGAAGCCCAATCGGGGCCACAGATCGCGACGGCGGATGATCCTCGAACAACGCGGATAGGAAAATACCTGCGGCGTTTCGCTATTGATGAGTTGCCGCAGTTTTTTCTAGTACTGACCGGAGAAATGTCGATCGTCGGACCTCGCCCCGAGCGTCCATTCTTTGTTATGAAGCATCATGAGTTCCAGGGAAGACGGCTTTCCGTCCGTCCCGGAATCACCGGGCTTGCAGCGGTCAACGCCAGATATTATCTGCGGCTGATTGACAAAGTCGGGTATGATTTTTATTACCTCGACCGCTACAGCATCATTCTCGACATCAAGATCGTGTTCCAGACTGTATGGGTTCTGTTGTTCGAATCTGATAAAGCGCCAAAAGACCTTCCCCCCCCCGAATAGAACACCGAAAATTGCAATGATGGAGGCATTTTCATGAACAAAATCACACCAGAAATGACGATCGCTCAAGCGCTCAAGGAAAACCCCGAGGCCGAAAATATTCTTCGTGAGTTCGGCATGCACTGCATCGGTTGCTCAATCTCCACCGGAGAAAGCCTTTCCGATGCCGCCAACGTGCATGGAATCGATCTTCCCAAACTGCTTGAAGCACTGAACAAGTAAGGTAATTGCATCCCAATTTGACATCAAAAAGTGTTTTGTAAAAGAGGGGCCGTGCGCCCCTCTCGACAGGCAAAGTGAATTCGCGTGTCTTGCTTCCTGCGGTCGGGCGCGTGCCACCCTCCGGGCTGCTTTCACGTTTTCCCCGAATTATTGAGATGGTACCCGTTGCGTTACATTGTACCTGCTTTATTAAAAGACAAATTAAAGAGGGATCCCATGACAAAACCTTTTTCTGAAGCTTACCCCAAAAGTTTCGATTTAATTGAATGGCTCACTTTTGGCCTCGGCCTGGAAGACGAAGAGATCCGCCTTTTTTGTTTGTATGAAATTCAGCGGGATAAGATCCTGTCCGATGTTTTGCCCCTTGTCGAAAAAGTCAGGGACGGCGATCCATCTGAAAAATGCCGGGAAACGGCGGCTGAGATTATTTTCCAGCACGAATCATGGAAAAGCGGGATAAAACTTTCCGGAAGCCACGAGCTCACCCCCCAAGGGATAAAAAGTCTTCTCGAGGGGGCCACCCTGGATTTTACCCAGGGAATTATCAATTCAATGAAGCAACCTCTCTCGGAGGAGCTTTTAGAGTTATGGAGAGCCCAGCTTGTCGGTGAATCTTCCCCGGTTATGCAGGCACTGGGACTTTCCCTTCTGGCGCGATTCGGCAAACCTTCGGATGCAACCTTCGCCTTGCCCCTCCTGGATTCCCCCAAGAGAAGCGTTGTGAAGGCAGCCATCGACCTCCTTCACGAGCAGAATCCCGAACTTTTCCAAAGCCAGTCGGATACTATTTTTTCCATTAGCGATCTTGACATTCGCATTCACGGCTTGCGAAAGCTGGGGACTTTCAATGAAGCCGGAGCATTTCTTCATCTGAAGGAACTTCTTTTTTCAGACGACCCTTTTATCAGGCAAAGAGCGTTGCCTGAAATTATTCTTTTGCCTTTTGAAATCACGCAAAATGTACTCATTCAATACCTTGGCAAGGAAGAACATCCGATTTTACTGGCGATCGCCGGGGTGGTTTTTTGTCTTAACCCGCATCCGACGATTCCCGAGAAGATCTACGAGATATTCCTTCGGTCGGGTGATATCAAGGCACATATCCTTCAACTGATTTTGAATACCTTGTTGGCCAGCATCCGAGCTATTGGAATTCTCAAGGAACCCGATGACGTTTATCTTGGGAATCTCAAAAGCCTTTTTCGCAAAAAGCAGATCGCCTTCAGGATCAACAGCGCCCTGGCCGATATTTCCGGCGAAGATTCTGACGTTCGCAGAGAAGCTGTACAGGAGCTTCGTTCGCATTTTTCCTTTCCCAACGTCAGGGAGGCGCTGGAAAATAGATTCAGCATTGAAACAGATCCCGGCGTTAAAGACCTGCTGCGAATTGCGCTTGGCAAACCGGAAGAGAAAATTTCTTTCCAAAAACTCGAACGGGAAATCCTCGGGAATACCTTTTCCAAGCTGCCGGCAAAAGCTCAAAAGGAACTTTTGTCTTCGGTCAGCAACGAGCAGGAATTTGACCGGATAAAGCACCCGCTTGTAAATTTGCCGATTATCAAAATGGAAAGAAGTTTTATTTGCGAGTTATTCTGGGTGTTTGAGAAGTTTGGAAAACTCGCGGATTCGTCGCTGCTGATTCCCTTTTTAAAAGCCCAGGATCCGGTTATTCTCTCCGGGGCAAT
>MNYA01000081.1:0-4932 GCA_001872985.1 bacterium CG2_30_54_10
TTTTCAAACCGCTAAACTCTTACGAATCATTGAGTTTCCCCGAATTGTTGAGTAGATACAAAATCTGCCGGAATGGCGACACATCGTTTCCCGAAGACGCGAATCGGGGGGTACAATTCCGGGGGGGTACAATTCTTGACAGCGCAGAATGGGTGTGTTACGATAACCCGGATTGTTAGACCTTTTCGAGCCGGCGTAGCTCAGTGGTAGAGCAACTGATTCGTAATCAGTAGGTCGTAGGTTCAACTCCTATCGCCGGCTTCCTTATTCCTTTCCGGCGGGTTGTGCGCTTGGGAGCGACATGGACGAGAAGATAATCGGTGTCAGCCAGGGCATTCAGGGTGTTCTTTCCTTGATTGAGAAGGTCTCTGGAAGCGACGTTACCGTCCTGATAACCGGTGACAGCGGAACCGGCAAGGAGATGGTAGCAAACACGATCTTCCGGCAGGGGCCGCGGTCAAAGTGTCCTTTCATAAAGCTTAACTGTGCCGCGATTCCAAGTGAGCTTTTGGAAAGCCAGATGTTCGGGCATGAACGAGGGGCATTCACGGGGGCTGTATCGCGTCAGGAAGGCTGTTTCGAGCGAGCTCACACCGGCGTGCTTTTTCTCGACGAGATAGGCGATATGGCGCTGGTCACGCAAGCCAAGCTTTTGCGTGTTCTCCAAGAGAAGGAATTCGAGCGGATCGGCGGGAAGGGCACTATTCATGTCGATGTTCGTCTGATCGCGGCAACGAACAAAGATCTAAGCGAGGAGATAAAAAAGAATCGTTTCAGGGAAGACCTTTACTACCGGCTGAATGTCGTGGAGATTCGAATTCCACCCCTCAGAGATCGCATGGAAGACCTTCCCGTGCTGGTGACGTTTTTTCTCGATACGTTCGTGAAGAAATACAACAAGGGAACGATGACAATCGGCGATGGAGGAATGAAAGTTCTGAAAGATTATGCCTGGCCCGGAAACATCAGGGAACTTCGGAACGTCATCGAACGGGCGATCGTTCTTTCGCGCTCCGAAATGATAGGGCCCGAGGACTTCCCCGACAAGATCCGCCAAGCTCCGGCTCCGACGAGCACCCGGGTCGGCAACGAGCAGATCCTCACCCTTGAAGAGATGGAAAAGTTGTATATTAAGAAGGTTCTTGAATTAACGGGGGGAAACAAATTGCAGGCTGCCCGGTTGTTGAATATCGATCCAAAGACCTTGAGAACCAAGCTGAACGCCGATTGAGCGTAAAATCGAGGGGCGAAGAAGATGGCTGAAATTCAGATGATCAATGAAATGGAATCTGTGGTAAAATCCATCGTGGAGAACCATCTGCGTGATAAACAGAATCTGTGTACCTGCGATCGGTGTAAAATGGATATGATCGCTCTGACGCTTAATGCTCTCATGCCCCGTTATGTGGTGACCACGCTCGGGGGGGCTGTAACCAACGTGGATTTGCAGGGCATTCAGGCAGGCGCGGATATCATGATGGCTCTCATGCGATCTATTGAGATCGTTAAGCGGAAACCCAGGCACTGACAAACATTTTGAAAGGGGAATTTCATGGCTGATCAGAAAAGTACAAGCGGTAAAGAGAAGCTGTCTTTCGAGCGCCGCGACGGCGTCAAGGGGTTCGTGATCCTTTCTTTCGTAGGCGATCTCGACATGTGGACTCTGCCCCTTGCCAAGGAGCGGATAAACGGCTTGGTGAACGAAGGGAAGGTTAAAATCATCCTCGATCTGGAACGGATGAACTACATCGATTCTTCAGGGTTAGGCTTCTTCATCGGCACACTCAAAAAGCTTCGGGACGCCGGCGGAGAACTGATCCTTGTCAATCTCAATGCCTACATTTACGGCATTTTCAAGCTCATCCAGTTGCAGCATATTATCAAAACCTTTGATAGCCTTGAAGAGGCTGAAAAGGAAATCTGATACATCCCGAAAGGAAGTTGTTTTATGAAACCCAAGGTTCACCCCGAATTCAACAAAGTCATGGTCACCTGTGCCTGCGGAAATGCTTTTGAGAGCATGTCCACAAGCAAGGAGCTGAAGGTGGAAGTCTGTTCGGCATGCCACCCGTTCTTCACCGGAACCCAGCGGTTCGTCGATACAGCAGGGCGCGTAGAGCGGTTTCAGGCCAAGATTGAGGCTCAGAAACTTGTCGCAACCGCCGCTGCCGCCAAGGAGCTGAAGAAGAAGTCCCGCAAGGTTCCCGCCAAGGCTGCTGCCGCCGCGGCTCCTGCTGCTGCTTCCAAGGCCCCTGCCGCCCCTGCTGCTGCTTCCAAAGGCGCTGCGCCAACTCCCACTAGTAGGTCGTCCCAGAAGTCTTGATATCAAAATTGGCAATTATAAATCAGCGTTATTTGGATACGTTGAACCCATTGTAATTTTTAAACATGCTATAAACACTGAAATTTTCGGCAATATTATAGTAATTATTGGGCTAATGATGAACCAAAGGGAAGATCACCGCTTGTTGCAACATCGAGTTTTCTCAAATCAAATCAGATGAGCCTTAAACGCACTTTCCATCAACGGGGTACCTGGTTATAAACTCAAACTGCCAAAATACGTATCAGGACTTTCGGGACGACCTACTAGCGCTCCCGCCCTTGAGAGCCAAACCAATACCAACACTTCTTCTGACAAGTAAGTCCATTCGACCGGCCATTCCGGGTGTCTTGGTTTTTGAACCATCGTCCCAGATTGGCCGGCCGTTTCCGAGCTGACCAGGGAGATGCCGTCCAGTAAGTGAATCTCGTTCTGCTAAAGCACACACCCGAGCCGGATCGATTGGTGGCCTTGGCTGCCCGGCGTTGCTATTCCGTTTTGCCGGCCGCCGAGATCGACCAGAAACTTGGTGAAAAAGAAGTTGATCGGCTTCTGGGCTTGCTTCGCCGGCGGAATCATCTTTCCCCGTTCGAGCATGTCTCGTTTACCTTCAGCGTGGATGGGGTTTCCCGGGCTTTGTCGCATCAGTTGGTCCGGCATCGGATAGCGTCTTATTCCCAGGAAAGTCAGCGGTATGTCGAGTATCCAAAGCTCGATCAATTGCCGTATGTGGTTCCGCCGACAGTAACGACCAATGCTGAGGCAGCCGAAATTTTCCGGCGGACGACCGAGAACTCGCTTGAGGCATACAGAAAGCTTCTGAACCTGGGTATACCTCCCGAGGATTCCAGATACGTTTTTCCCAACGCCGTCGAGACCAAACTGATTTTCACCATGAATGCCCGAAGTCTTTTCAATTTTTTCGAGCAGCGCTGTTGTCAGAAAGCCCAATGGGAAATCCGCCGTCTTTCCAACCAGATGCTCAAAGAATGCAAGGCGGTTGCCCCCCGTATCTTCCGGACGGCCGGAGCTCCTTGCAACTACGAACGCCCCTATTGTCGGGAAAACGAACCAAAGTGTCCATGCTTTCCAGCTTCAACCACTGGGTAATGGCGAATCGATGACTGATGGAGTTTGTCATTGCGAGAAGGCAGCGCCAACGAAGCAATCTGGTTCAGCGGGATTGCTTCGCTTCGCTCGCAATGACCTGTACCTATCATTCAGGATTCCCCGCCACCCAACCGCTGTAGCATCTTGGCAGATTTTTCCTCCGTCATTTCCGCGAAGGCGGGAAACCAGAAAGCCTGGATGCCCGCCCCCGCGGGAATGATGAAAGCAGGTTTCGCCCACTGCCGGTCAACATGCCAGAGTGTTCAGCTTCAGATGAATAAAAGGAGCCGCCAATGAAGAATCCAGCAGAATCCAAACCCCGTGAAATCGGTCGCCGAGAAATTGGTCGCCGTGAAATAGATAAGATCGATGCCGGCATTGTTGAGCTTCTCGACAAGCGTGCTCGGCTGGCCCTCGAACTTCAAAAAGAGAAAAACCCCTCATCTGAAGCCGTCTATTCAGCCTCTCGCGAAGCCCAGATACTGGCGAATGTGGAGGAAGCGCATGGCGGGCCATTCCCTAAAAGCTCGCTTCGGAGCGTATTTGGAGAAATCGTCTCAGGGTGCAGGCATTTACAAAGCGAGGAACGCATCGTTCTTCTTGGGGAAAAGTTCGGCTGGGTGCATGACGCGGCGCTAGCGCAGTTCGGCTCGAGTTCGAATTTTGCGCCAGTCGAGGCGGGAGAAGAGGTTATTGAAGCCATAAAAAAAGATCCCTCGGCGTTGGCATTTTTCCACCTCGGGGGGGCGGCGAATGAAATTCATCTTTTGCTCGAGGCGATGCTGGCCGGCGAACTGCCGATCGTCGCAGAGATTCAGTATCGGCACAGATACTCGCTGGTGTGTGGGCAACGGGTCGAGATTCCCGAGATCACCGACATTTTCGCCACCCGCGAAACGTTGAGTGCTTTGCGAAAATGGGTACTTTCGCTCTCTTTTCCGGTTAAAATCAATATCTGCCGGTCGGTTGAAGAGGTCATTGAAAACCTTGTTGATTCGAAGCCCTTGGCAGGACTGATTCCGCAGGGAATCGCCAATACACGGGAACTGAATCTTGTACAAGGGAATATCGAACCCGCGGTGAATCACGCGTGCCGCTGCGTAACTGTTTCCGGGAGGGCCGGTGGGACGTTGAAAAAGGGGATGAAAACATCGGTTTTGTGCGCTCTTCCCGACAAACCGGGCTCTCTTGCCGCCGCAATTTCGCCGCACGAGAAATATGGGTGCAACCTTATGGGGGTTGAGATGTTTCCATTCCATGGAAAGCCCTGGAATGATCTGTTTCTCATCGACTTCGCGAGCCCGGATAGCGAGAAAAAGCTTGCCAGCCTCCTCCAGGAAATGGAAGAGCGCTGTCGGCTCTTAAAATGCCTGGGAACCTACCCGGTCATGAAGTGAAGAACTTTTGCAGGATTAAAGGATTGAGGAAGGGAAAAAGGGAGATAAGGATCAGGAGAAAAGCTCCCGGCTACATGAAAAATAGTAAGAGTTTAGCGGTAT
>MNYA01000081.1:4951-5043 GCA_001872985.1 bacterium CG2_30_54_10
ATCAGAGGAAACGAAAAAACAGAAAAAAGGAAAGGATTTTTTTGCCGCAGATAAACGCGGATTAACGCAGATCTGGAGTGGAAGGAAAAAAA
>MNYA01000446.1 GCA_001872985.1 bacterium CG2_30_54_10
CTCTCTGATTTCGAGGATCCCGCCGACCGAAGAACGCTGTTTTCCGAAATTTTCCAGGAACACCCGGAAGTCGGGGTAATGGCGAATCGATGACTGATGAAGTTTGTCATTGCGAGGAGGCAGCGCCGACGAAGCAATCTGGTTCAGCGGGATTGCTTCGCTTCACTCGCAATGACATGAACCTATCAGTCAGGATTCCCCACCACCCGGAAGTCTGGCCTCTGACACCTGAAACCTAAGAAGATGAGCAATCGTTCACGGGCGCCTGATGTCATTTTCCGAGGAAATCTTGCGGCGGCCTCAAAGGGGCTGGCTGCTTTTGTACGACCGGGGTGTCCGGACAGGTTGTTCGAGTTTCACAACTCGAGCCTCTACCCTTCCGAAAACTGCCTTTGTTTTTTCGAGTATAGCTCTGCAATGGGTGTAATTCACGCTTCCTTCCGACATGTGCTGCTCTCTCTTGCCTTCAACCAGCCATTCTCGACCCCAAAGCGATTTGCGCTTCGACTGTTCGGGGCGTCGATCCACCCTTCGGCTTACCTCGCACCGCAATTTTTCGTTGACACGCTTTTTCCATCACTGTTAACGGTCGAAGCCGGAGTGCTCGTCGGCCTGGGCGTTCGGATCGCCCTGCACGAGCACGCCGGATCCCGCTTCCGGGCAGGCCGGGTGATTATTCGGCGCGGAGCCACCATTGGCGCTGATGCCAGGATTGCCTGTGGAGTCGAGGTCGGGGAATACGCGACCGTCGGCATTGGGGCTGTGGTTTTCCGCGATGTTCCGCCGGGAGCGATGGTCGTTGGAAACCCGGCTCGCGTCATGCCGTCCTACGATCCCAACCCATCGACCCTACCTCAAAATGACAAACCCAAAGATGAAAACAATTGAGTCCGGTGATTGTGAAAAAATGACTTCTGCCTGCACCCCGCTGGTTGACCGCCATTTCCCTTCGAGACTTGGTCGGGGCGAGGCTTGGCATAGCGGTTCGGGCAGCTATCTGTGTAGTTTTCTGTGTGGCCTTCGGTGCAACTTTCGGTGCAACTTTCGGTGTGCCTGTCGGTGTGGCCGATGGCGCAGCACCTGGTGTGACGACTGGTGTTGTGGTTGGTGTGGTGGTTGGTGCGCCGAGCCGTTGAAGGCAGTCAGAATCCCCAAGGAGGTTAAAGGGTGGTTTTCCACGGGGCGCTAAGGCGATACGAACATGCCCAATCGCGGCTGTTCCGCATTGGAACAGCAGTAAGCAGCCACGAATGAACATCGCCATGAAATTCCTTTGCCATCAGGCAATGGCGGCAATTGGGAAAAAAACTTTTCGATTTCCTTTCGGGGCTTATTTCTATCTGACCTTCCGGTGCAATATGCGCTGCTCCTACTGCGATGGAGGCAGCGGAGAAAGTTTTCCCGAAATGGTCTCCAGCGAAATTACGCCCGGAGAATGGCGCCGTGTAATGGCCGCCGTTCGCCCTCACACCGACGTTCTTCTGCTTTCAGGCGGTGAACCGCTTGTATACGATGGTTTCCGCGAGGTCGTCGCGGATGCGCGGAAGATGGGGTTTTCATTCATCAGCCTTAACACCAATGGGCTGCTTTTGGAGCCCGCCATAACCGAATCGCTCGATGCGATCATCGTAAGTCTCGATAGCCTTGACCGCAAAAAATCCGACCTGCTCTGGAACCGGTCGGGAGCCACCGATCGGGTCTTGCGAACTCTCGAAATGCTTTCTGGAAGAGCCCAGCCGAGCGTGATGGTCAACTCGGTCATTCTTCCCGAAAATATCCCTGACGTTGAAGAAGTCTTGAATTTCTGCATTAAACACGGATTCACATTCTCCGCTGGGCCTGCCCTCGACCGTACCAGGCCCGTTCCCGGTTTGTCGGGAAACCCCGATTTCCAAAAGCTTATCCGAAAGATTATCGCGGCGAAACGTGCGGGTCACCGGATTGCCGCGACCGTCGATTACCTTAAATCCGTGAGCCGCTTCCGTAGCTTTGATTGCCACCCGCTTCTGGTCTGGCGTGTGTATCCTGATGGCTCGTTGGTCTACCCTTGCAGCCGTCAGAACCGCACAATCGGTTCCCTCGTTTCGGGTGAAAATCCTGAGACACTCTTCAGGACAGCCGCCGGCGGGGAGTTTTTCATCAACGATTGTCGTGAGGCCTGTCCGTTGTCATGTTACATGGATACCTCCTTCATGATTCAGCGCCCTCTAGGATTGCTTCGGGAAGGCTTTTTCCGGCTTCGTTCTTTTTCCAGCGGGCACCGGTTGCTTTATTGACAAAAACCAAACAATGACGCCATCGGTTAAGCCAACCTTGAGGAGTAAATTCCGGAAATAGTGAGATGATGCATATTACCGAACGTTTCACAGAGCGGGTTTCCGCCCTGTTTTCCAAACTGGCCTTGGAAGCGGGCCCGGCGGTGATTCTTCTTTGGTCGGTTGGGGGGTTGCTGTTCGGATGGTTGGCCGCCTGCAACCATTTCGACTACGATCTGCGTGAGATGATCGGCGGGAGCGGAGAGATCTACGACAGATATCAGGAGTGCGTACGTCTGTTCGGCCCGGACGACGAAATCATTCTTGCCTGGCCTTGTTCGACGATCGACCAGAGCGCTTTGGAGCGAAGCCTTGCGATCAGGGAGGCTGTGCAGGCGGTTCAGGGAGTCACGCAGGTATTCGATATCACCCAGGCGCTCGGAGTCCGGAATCACGAGCATCTTGTCTGGATGCGCGAGCGCCCGAGGCTTCTCGAACGCCGGGTTTCGGAACTGAAATCAAGCGGCCTTCTGAACTCTATGCTTTTTTCCAGAACCGGAAAAGCCATCGCTGCCTATGTCCGAACAGCCGACCTCACCCCCATCGAGAAGCATTCGCTGGTCAAGGCCGTCAGAACAGCAATTTCGGAAATTCCCGAAGGGGAGGTTTCTTTCCCTTCCCCCCTTCCGCCAGAAGATTCGGGAGGAATGGCCGATCCAAACTCCCTCCCCTCGCGTGAGAAGCCGAGAGCAGTGACGGACCCTAACTCTCTCTCCCCGCGTGGAAGGCCCGGGGCGAGGGGGAAGGTGGTACACCTTGGCGGATATCCGGTATTCGGAGAGCGGTATGTAACGCTCATGATGGAAGGGAACTCCCTGTTCGCAGGTCTTTCGCTCGCTGCGTCCCTGTTGGTTTCGCTGGCATTGTTCCGATCGATCTGGCTTACCGCTTCGGTCGCACTGGCGATCGGCTTTCCGGCGATCTGGACCCAGGGACTTTATGCGATGCTTGGATACAGGATCTCCCTCTTTTCGAGCCTCCTGACACCGATGATGCTTTTCGTGGCACTATCGCTTGCGATACAGTTCATTGCCCGCTACCGCCTTGCCCTCGAAAAGCATGGAGCGCAGGAAATGCCGGATGCGCAGAAAGCATCTGGAGCGCAGAAAGCGCCGGATTCGCAGGGATTGAAGGAAAAAGCACGACGAAAATCAGCCTTGCGGGAAGCTCTTCACGGCGCCTTTCCTCCAAGCCTGCTTTGCGCGGTCACGACGTTTATCGGTTTTGCTTCACAATCCATCTCGGGAATGCCGGGTGTAAGAGCATTCGGAATCCTGTCCTCGATTGGATGCGCATTTGCGTTCCTTTCGGTATTCCTTTTTCTGCCTGCTTTATTACTTGCCGGACCGACCCCAGGTTCCTGGGGGAAGCAGCGATCGCTGTTGCCTTCACTGGAGAAGATCTTTGGCCGGTGGACCGCCAGATATGCCCCTCCGCCGAGCTGGGCAATGCCTCTGGCCTGGATCATGCTCGTTGCCTGCATTCCGGGAATTACACATCTGAAATTCGGTTCCGACCCGTTGTCGGCGCTCCCGCCAGATGATCCGGTGGTTGTCGCCCACGAGTTTTGGCGCGAGCATTTTTCCGGTTCGGGAAGGCAGATTTCCCTCGTCTGCCGCTCTTCAACGGGAAGTTTCGATCGGTTAACCCAGTTCAGAGCGCTGGACAGGTTTGCCGCCGCCGTTGCTTCCGATCCCGAGGTCGTTACCGTGCTTTCCATCGCCGGGCTGATACGGGACATTGCCGCCGGCTTGTCCGGGGCCCGGGAGGCGGAACCGAAAAGGGACTCTGCCGTAGAACGTGCTCTGAGGTTTGCCGCCGCACGTTCCCCAC
>MNYA01000447.1 GCA_001872985.1 bacterium CG2_30_54_10
GATGCATCGATCGAGGGAAACACGATCACGATGATTCTCCAAAGCCCCAAGAAGAAGTAAACCATATCAGGAGGTAGCCAATGCCAAAAATGAAAAACCACAGCGGGGCGTCCAAGCGCTTCAAAGTCACCGGTAACGGGAAATTCCGCCGATACCAATCCTACGGGAAACACATTCTTACGAAAAAATCCTCAAAACGCAAACGGGGATATCGGCAGTCCCAGACGATCGAGCATTGCCAATTGAAAACCCTGCGCGATCTGCTCCCCTGTACCTGACGTCCGCGATGCGGCCGGCTGATCCTAATTCCGGGAGGTAATTCCATGCCAAGATCAAAAAGTTCGAGCAATTCGAGAAAAAAAGAAAAGAAGCTTTTTCAGTTGTCGAAAGGTTTCTGGGGACCACATCGCAATGTAAAAAAGGTTGCCAAGGAATCCGTAATCAAAGCATTACATCACGCCTTCGTCGATCGGCGTCATCTCAAGCAGAACATGCGTTCACTCTGGATCCTGCGCATCAATGCTGCATGCCGCATCAACGACATCTCCTACAGCGTGTTTATCAACGGTCTAAAAAAAGCCGGAATCGATTTGAATCGCAAGGTTCTGGCCGACATGGCAGCCCGTGACCCCGAATCTTTCAAGAATGTCGTCCAAATGGCCAAGAACCAACTGTGCGCCGCGGTTTAGACTGTGACGTTACGTAGCGACCTTCGAGCGTGTTGGGGCGAGAACTTTTTCTCGTCTTGAACTCGGGGTTGTCGCGCGAACAAACACCCGGGCCATCCCGGGTGTTTGTTCTGTGTGGCTGGCTTCTGATACTTATTTTCATGCAGGCAACAGCAGGTATTGAGTGAATCATTGAGTGAATTTCACGAGCTTCGACCGAATTAGGGCAACTCGTGATTACCAAAAAATGCTAAATCACCTCAAGTAATTCAAGGAAACCACGGAGGCCACCGAGGCCATTAAATGAAAGGTCGCCCAGATGGAGTCTCAGCGAACTGTGCTTTGTAGATCCCAACCCGTCGTCGGTTCCAGGATTCTTGTTGTCGAGGACGATGCCGACTCTGGAAATTTGCTATTGGAGGCCTTATCGGTAGAGGGTTACCAAGTTCAGCTCGTCGCGGACGGTTCACGGACTTTTGATGCGCTTGCCCAGTTCTGCCCCGACCTGCTGCTCCTGGACGTCATGATGCCCAACCTTGATGGTTTGGAAATTTGTCGCAGAGTTCGCGGCCAGGAATCCAGTCGTTTCCTGCCGATTCTTTTCCTGACAGCCAAGGACGACCTTTCGGACAAGATCGAGGGCTTTCAGGCGGGCGGGGACGATTACATAACCAAGCCGTTCACGATCAGCGAACTTCTTGCTCGCATAAAATCGCATCTTCGGATCCAGCACCTGAAAAATGAGCTGGCGTTATCAGAAGAGCGGTATCGCCTTTTGATCGAAAGTTCCCCTGACGGGATCATTTTGCTTTCCCCGCATCTTGAGCTTTTGTTCCACAACTCCAGATTTTTCGAACTGTTGAATGGCTCCGTAGAAAAGCCCCTGGTCGGGAAGACTCTTCACGCTTTAACCCCCTTGTCGAACGTGTTCGTTGAGATTTCCGGGATCGTCGACAGTGTAAAATCCACAAATGCGCTTTGCCAAAAGGAAGCCAGGATCTCGGCCAGCAATCATCGGACGATCCACCTTGAGATCGTGGGAATGCCCGTGAAAACCGAGTTTGCCAAGGTGGCAATGTTTCAGGTGGTTTTGCGCGATATCACCGATCGCAAAAGAATTGAAGAAGCTCTTTTGCAGACCGAGAAAATCAACGCCCTTGGCACTCTCACATCAGGTATCGCGCATGAAATCAACAATCCTCTGACCTGCGTTTCCAATGCCATTCAGATTCTCCAGCGCAGGACAGGGAACAGAGAACGCCAGGAAGAATTGTTTTCTCATGTACTCGAACAGATCGAAAGAATAGCCGGCATCGTAAAGGACCTTCGGGTTTTTTCCCAGCCGCATGAGTCTGTTCCGATTTTGTTCTCGGCTAATGAGGCTGTCGCGGAAATGGCTAAACTCGCGAAATATCAAATCCTGCGACAGAAAGTCACGCTGGGTGTTCACACGTCTGAGGAGGGGTTGTTTCTTTTCGGCGACAGATATCAGTTCCAACAGGTCATCCTGAATCTCGTCGTGAATGCCATTCAAGCCATCAAGGATGAAGGCGAGGTGAATGTCCGGGTTGAACGCAAAGGGAACAGCGCCCTGATCACCGTCGATGACACCGGAATCGGGATTCCGGCAAACCAAATGGGCCGCATCTTCGACCCCTTTTTCACCACAAAGCATGACTGGAAGGGCACTGGCCTGGGTCTGGCGGTTTCCTACCGGATCGTTCAACTTTTCCGCGGAACCCTGACGGTTCAGAGCACGGTGGGCTCGGGAAGCCGTTTCATGGTTACCGTTCCGTTGAGCCCGCCTTCGAACCAGAAAATGAAGCCGTCGTAGGAAGACTCGCAAGCTTTTCAGACAGGGTACGGCTTCCCGGGCGCCAATCAGGGAACGAGCGGGAGAAGCGTTGCGCCTCGTTCCCTTTGCGGCGGGCTGTCCGAATATCTGAAAAAGCTTCTCTGAGGCTCTTGCGGAGAGATTCTACGTCAGGTTCGGCAATCGTAGCCGCAGGTGATCCAGGAAACAGAAAATCCTCGGGAACCTGCGCAGGGTTGGTTTTGACGAGGTATCCAGTATTTTCGCCAAGTCCGACCAGGTCGCGGAGACCTTCGGGGCCTATGACCGGGCGACCACACGCGAGGGCTTCCCTGACCGCAAGCGCCGTCTGGAATGTCCGGTTGGCGCAAACGTATGCATCGGCACGGGCGAGCAGGGCTGCAACCATCTCATCCTCAATCGCCTCCTCGAGGATGAGAACCCTTGCCAACTGCGCATTCAGTCCCCCCAGCCTTTTTGCAAGCCCCGGGATTTCATAGGGAAAATCCTTTTTCGGTTTGGATTGATGGGACATTTTGATCACCAACAAGACGTTGTCCCTTGGCTTGAACTCCTCGACGTAGGCTCTGATGAGGATATCCAAACCCTTTCGGTTCAGCGGGCTGGCGATCGTAACGAACATGAAGCCGCTCTCTTCGGAAAGGAAATCCGAGGGGGCGGCCTTGGGATGGAATACTTTATGATTCACACCCGGATGAACAATTCCGATTTTCGAAGACCTCAGCCCGGCGGCCATAGCTTGTTTTTTATGTAAATCGGTCGGGAGCCAGATGAAATCAGCATTGTCAAGGTTCGACTTTTCCATGGGGGAAAGATTGAACGGGTCGAAGGCCGATAAGGCCCAATAAATTCCGCGGTCGATGGCCTCGGGAAGAGCGAATGCGGGCCCACAAAGAAGGCGGACACGGCCGGTCGGAGGCCGCTTGGCGACGCTCCGAATCATGGGTGGAAGCGCGAATTCGGGGCGATGGCCGTAGGCCGTCGAAGCTTGAAGTGAAGTGGGGAATTCAAGGCCTCTCGAACCAAGCAACAACTCTCGAATCGCCCGTCCCGCCCAGGTCAATGCTGCCGGATCTCCGGCAAAGCAACATCTGAGCATGTGTGGAACCTCTGGTGAATGAGGGAGTGTTCGCTCATCGTTGCGCGGAGAAGAATCATGGCGCTCGGGGCGGTGAGATTTTGCATCGAAACGGTCTTTGAATTTTCTGGGGAACGCTTCTGGTCTGCCTTCAGGATCATGCTTTCTTTCGGGAGGCCGGTTTCTCGACTCAGCATTTTTTTCGAAGGGATGGTTTCTATCTGGTTCTTTGCGGCCGAGAGAATCGCCTGCAGGGTGGAGGCTGTGTTTTTCAGCGAAGGTGGCCGCAGAACCATGGAACTTCTTTCCGGCAATTTCGAGATGCTCGGGTTTCCATTCGTTGTGTCGCATGTCCGACCTACCCTGCGGCCGGTCGGAATGCTTGAATCCAGTATCGCCTCGTGGTCGGTCGGAATGCTTGAATCCCGTATCGCCTCGTGGCCGGTCGGAATGCTTGAATCCCGTATCGCCTCGTGGCCGGTCAGAATGCTTGAACCCCGTATCGCCTCGTGGCCGGTCAGAATGCTTGAATCCCGTATCGCCTCGTGGCCGGTCGGAATGCTTGAACCCAGTATCGCCTCGTGGTCGGTCGGAATGCTTGAATCCCGTATCGCCTCGTGGCCGGTCGGAATGCTTGAATCCCGTATCGCC
>MNYA01000278.1 GCA_001872985.1 bacterium CG2_30_54_10
TGGTCTGTCTTTCCGCCGAGGGCAAGAAGTTGGCGATGCAGATCCGGAAGATCGTTGCGAGGGTCGTTGGGCTCGAGTTCAACGCAGAGGACGGGTTTCAGGCTGCCGGGTTTTCCGATGCCGACAAGGGCTGTCCGGTAGACGCGGGGATGAGCGTTGAAGATCGCCTCACAGGGAATGGTGAAAAGGGTTCCCTGCCCGGTAACGACCCGGTGGGATTTCCTGCCGCAGAACCAGAGTCGGCCTTTTTCGTCGAAGCGTCCGACGTCTCCCATTCGATGCCAGACATCCATGCGATCCGCGGAAAAGATCTTCGCGAGGGCTGTTGCCTGCGGTCTTCGATAGTATTCGCGCGTGACGATGGGTCCCTTGACGACGATCTCGCCGACCCGGCCCTGCGGCAGAACGAGATCATCGGACCAAGTTTCGATCGGCTCGTCGGAAATTTTGATGATCCGAACCTGGACATTCCCGACCGGAAGGCCGACGCATGTGCCGCCGCCCTTTGCCGTCTCATGCATGGTTTCATCAAGGATCTCGCGGCTTCCGATCGAACTGACGGGCAGCGATTCGGTCGCTCCGTAAGGGGTGAAGACCTCGGTTGTATCGGGAAGCATCTTGTGAAATCGCTGAAGGACATCGT
Source organism: bacterium CG2_30_54_10 (assembly GCA_001872985.1). Lineage (GTDB taxonomy): Bacteria > Muiribacteriota > Ozemobacteria > Ozemobacterales > Ozemobacteraceae > CG2-30-54-10. Next base: position 644 of record MNYA01000278.1, read on the forward strand.
TTCGAGCCGGAGCGCCGCAGGAGATCACCTTTCTGATGGTGGGAAGTTTGATTCCATGCTTTTCTCCATGGCGGCTAAGCGTATTGATGAGAGCGGGAGACCCGAACATCATCGTCGCGCCGTTGTTCTCGATTGCCTCGACGAGCTTCACCGGATCGGCCTGTGCGGGTTTGGTGGCGTCCATGTCCGGAATGACGGTCGTCATGCCGAGACACACGTCGAACAGCGCGAACAGGGGAAACGTCGCCAGGTCGACATCTTCGGAGGTGAACCCATAGAGTTCCTGGATGTAACGCACCTGGTTCGTCAGGATAAAATGAGTGTAGACAGCCCCTTTCGAGACCCCGGTGCTTCCGCTCGTGAACATGATCGCGCCGATCTCGTCACGGGCGGTCATTGCGATGGGATAGGGGCGATCGCCTTCATCGCGGATATCGACCTGACGATAGCCGCCCCAGAACAGCCGCGGGCCGACTGTTACGCATGTCTTGATCGTATCGGCGGCCCATCGAAAAATAACGCGGGCGATATGGGCTTTCGTCACCCCGACGAAGGCTTCCGGTTGGGCTTCGGCGAGGCATGTGCCGAGGTTTTTCATACCGATGCCGGGGTCGACGAGAACCGTGACCGCCCCAACCTTGAAAAGGGCGAAAGTGAGCGCGAAAAAATCGAGCCCCGGAGTGACCATGAGAACCGTTCGGGTTCCGCGGCGGATTCCGATTTTTTCGAAACCCCGGGCGTACCGGTCGCTTTCAGCTTCGAGTTGCCCGAAGGTGAAATGCGTGTAGGAAACCCGGCCCATGGAATCTCGGGTGTGCGGAAAGACCACTGCGCGTTTGTGTGGGTGCTCGGCGGCTTTTTCACGAAGAAAAGCGGCCATGTTGTAGCCGGGTATTTCGCAGCCGGTCATGGGTTACTGTTGAAGAATTTTCGCATAAGATCGATCACCCGCTCGGAGACATCCTCGAGGAGGTAATGGCCCGCCTGTGAGAACGAATGTGCCTCGGCCCGCGGAAAGCGGCGTCGCCATTCCATGAAAAACGCCCGATCGAAGATGAAATCACGTCGTCCCCAGCAAAGCAATGCGGGGGTCTTGCGAAACCGATCGAGCCCTCGCTCTACTTGCTGGAGGGGGGCAAAGGAGGGGTGGCCAGGGGCGAGGGGAATGTCCTGAACGAAGCGGACAGTCGCGATCCGGTTTTCCCATGAGTCGTACGGTCCGACGAATCCTTCAAAAACTTCACGCGACATCGGCTTTCCGGTTCCGGTGCGGGCGGTGATCTGGGCGAAGGCGTTCGCCGTGCGATTGAACCATTCTCCGAGTCGGGAGTTTCTGAAAAGCCAGAGAGGCCATGGGAAAGGCTTTCCGGGGGGGAGGCCAAAGGCGGCCGTGTTGAAGATGACGAGACGTTTGATGCGATCGGGGTGGCGGACGGCGTATCCGAAGCCGATCGGGCCTCCCCAATCATGTACCACGAGAGTAATCTCGCGATCGATTTGCCGGAAGGCGAGAACGTTTTCGAGGTCATCGATCCGGCGTTGGAGGGTGTAAGGGTAAAGATCGTCACCGGGCTTGTCGGAAAGGCCGCATCCGACGTGATCTGGGGCGATGACCCTGTGGGTTTCGCGGAAAGCGAGAATGAGTTTCCGGTACATGAATGACCATGAGGGGTTTCCGTGGACCATGACGATGGGTTCACCATTTCCCTCATCAACAAAATGCTGGCGGAAGCCCTGATGCTGGAAGTAATGGCTTTGGAAAGGGTATAGGCGGTTCCCGAGGCTTTTGGTGTTGAAGACCACGGGTTTTCTACCATTTCCAGCCGAGCATCAGGCTGTTTAGGCCGCTTCCAATGCCGGTGAACACCACCTGCTGGCCGTGCAGGAGGAACCCTCTTTCGGTTGCGATGGCCGCGGTAATTGGAAGCGAGACGGTGCCCATGTTACCAAGGAAGGGGAACGTGCTGAAATCTTTGTCGGCGCTCAGGCCCAGGGCATTTAGAATCGCCATCCGGTTTGCATTTGCGACCTGGTGAGAGATCAGACGGTCCACCGACTCTTTAGCCCACTGAAGCTCTGAAAAGAAGGCTCGGCCAAGCTTGGCAACGAGTTCTTTTCCGTGGGTCAGGAGCCCCACTGCGTTGGTTTCCATCATCTGGGCGGCGCGGGGAGGATCGTTGCGGTCAAATCCCCAGCGGCACATTTTGTGGAATTCAGGAGCAGCCATTGATGCGGCGCCTTTAAGTTGGGGCTTTTCCTTTCCGTAGGAGCCGTTGGTCAGGATCACGCCCACTGCGCCGGATCCGCCGGTAAGGGTTGCGAGCGCGGTTTTAAAAAAGTTCATGGTTCCTTCGGCAATCATGCGGTCCATCATGATGTCGGTGATTTCGCGGGCAGTTTCGCAGGCCACGACGAGGCCGGCTTTGATCTGGCCAAGTTCGATGCGATTTGCGATATCGATGACTCCGTTCATGACGCCGAGGCATGCATTGGAAATATCGTAGATCATCGCGGTCGGGGGCAGGCCGAGTTCGGCGGCAACCGCGCAGGCAGTCGCGGGCTCGAAGTTGTCACGGCAAACTCCGGTGTAGACGAGAACTCCGATGTCCTCAGGAGGGATGTTCGCCTCTTCGAGCGCTTTGCGTGCGGCTTTAGCGGCTTCCCTGGAATTCACATGGCCGGGGTTCCACCAGCGACGTTCTTTGATTCCGGTCAATGCTTCAAGCTGGCCAGGTTGCAGAAAAAGTTTCTGGTACAAAGGCTTCAGTCGCTCCTCAATGGAGGCGGAGGTGATGATGTTTGTTGGAAGCTCGTATCCGATTGCCTCCAGAAAAACCTGAGTGAACTTCATTAGAGAGCCTTTCAGCGACAGATAAGCGATATCGAAAAATCATCTAACTTATATATCACCAGACCATCCACTTTCAAGTACCCCGATGCGCGAATTGTGAAATTGATGTCATCGATCTCAGTGACGGAGGCTTCGACGGTGACCTGGCGGTTGGTTGGAATGACCTGACCGCGGTACGACCAGGTGTGTCGCACCCCTGTCGCAATGGGTTTGAAGCGGCATGGACGGCCGGCGAGAACAGTTTTCCAACGGTGAATCGCGGCAACCTTAAGAAGTTGGATGAACGCTTCCAGGCCAAGCGATCCGGGAATCACCGGATCCTGGTAGAAATGCGCCTTGAAGAACCAATCCGATGTGTCAACAGTTTTCACGCCACGAATGAATCCGAGGCCGTGCGGGCCGCCGTCTGGAATGAACAGGTCGATAAAATCGTTCATCAGCAAAGCCCGCGCCGGTAATTTGAGGCCGTCGATTCCGGCATCAGTCATATCGTCAGGGGTCGCCGGGGAAAGCCGGGAGAGGTCAAAAGGAACACTGCGCAGGTTTTCCTCTGGGGTCGGATCGTAGGGCTGAGCGCCTCTTACTCCCACCTGTTGGCTCAGAGACTGGCGGGTGAAGAATCCGAACGTCGTGTTGCCCTCGTAGATAGC
>MNYA01000037.1 GCA_001872985.1 bacterium CG2_30_54_10
AAGGGTAATGGCCAACGCCAAGAACCTTCCACGTTTTTTCAAACGCTACCAGATCCAGCCCGTCTGGCGTGCCGATCACCCCGGAAAAGGCCGCTATAGAGAGTTCTTGCAGTGCGATGTCGACATCACGGGAACGGATTCGCTGGTTGCGGAAGCCGAGGTCTGCACAGCCGTTGCAATGGTTTTTGAGGAACTCGGGTTTCGGGAGTTCTCGATACATTTGAATCACCGTCGGCTTTTGAATTGCATTATCAGGGCCGCCGGACTGCCTCCCGACCAGGAGGAGACAGCCCTCGTCGCTGTCGACAAAATGGACAAAGTCGGCGAGGAAGGTGTGCGCAAAGACCTTGCCCAACGCGGAATCAGCACTGTAGCTGCCGATGCTCTTCTATGTTTCATCAGACGACCTGGGGATCTTTCAGAGATCGGCGAACTCGACCGGATGGCTGCCCTTCTTGAAAATTTTCCCGAAGCGGCCGCCCCGCTGGCTGAGTTGCGCGAGCTGATAGAGATCCTTAGCGGAACCTCCATCTGCAAATACGTAAGGATCGACGCCACCCTCGCCCGCGGACTCGGTTACTACACCGGCCCTATTTTCGAGGTGCGAACCCCGTCTCAGAGCGGAAGTCTGGGTGGGGGCGGCCGGTATGACGGCCTTATAGGAATGTTCAAGGGTACTCCTATCCCGGCTGTCGGGTTCTCGATTGGCTTCGAAAGGCTGATCCTCATCATGGAGGATCGCAAACTCTTCGGAACTCTTTCACTTGGCCCGGACCTTCTTTTGTGCCGGTTCCCCGACGTTAAGGCCGCTGACGCCCTTCGGACAGCCGAGTTCCTTCGCGTTCAAGGGTTGAAAGTCGAGGTGTTCCCCGAAACTCCGAAAATCGGGAAGCAACTTGCTTATGCGGAAAGCATCAAGGTTCCGATCGCCGCAATTCTCGGCGGGTCTGAATTCCAGGATGGAAAACTTTCGATCAAAAACCTGGCCACATCGGAACAACTGACAATGCCGGTTTCCGAGGCCGCCACCCGGATCGGTGAGTGGCTCGAAAACACTGAACGAAAAGGGATTAGGAATTAGGGATGGAGGAATGGCTCTGCCCGTAGATTCTACTCGCTCCTGTTGCAATCCCTGTTGCAATTAAGGGCGTTTTGCTTTGTCCGGAAAGTGCTTGGTATAGATGACCAGATCGTCGCCGTTTTCGTAGAAGTCCTTGATTCGAGCCTCTTGGAGATACCCGATTCGCTTGTAGAATTCCCGCGTGGGTTCATAGATCGGTCGTCCCGAGGTCTCAACGATCACTGCACGGCAGCCGCGTTTCTGCATCCGCTCTTCAGCCCATTCCATCAGGACTTTTCCGATTCCTCGATTATGTAGGGAAGCATCCACGCAGACCCAATAGAGGTCGTAGGTCGCTTCGGTCAATGGGCGCTGGCCGTAACAAACGAAACCCGCAAGCGCGTTTCCGATGTCGGCCAACCCGAAGAAATAATCTTGCTGGTCGGCCTTTTGTAGGGCGTCGTCGACAAGTTCCAGCGCAACGGCCACTTCCTCATTGTGGAAGAAACCAGTGCCTCGGAGGATATTTTCGATCGGGCCGCGATCGTCCGCCCTCAAGGATCTGACAGCGATCTGTTTGTGTTTACTACAAAATAATTTGGGTCGGTCCGAGGTTGAATCATTGCCGGGAAGCGCCGCACGAGCGATGATCTCCACGGCGTCAGGGTAGGCGAGCCCCATTTGAGGAAGGGACTTGGCGAATCCGGCGTCTTCCGAAATATCGGGATTGGGATTGATTTCGAGTATCCAGGGGTGTTCTGACTCATCAACGCGGAAGTCGACCCGGGCGTAACCCCGCAATCCCAGTTTCTCAAAGGCGGCTTGTGCAAGGCCGCGCACTTCGTGGGAAAGGGTGGGGGTAAGATTTGGCGGCGTCTTCACCGGTGTCAGCCGACAAACATCAGAATCTTCCGCCCACTTTGCTTCGTAGGTGAGAATTTTGGGATGGCTTCCGGGAAGGGCGGAGAAATCAATCTCGTTAATTCCAAGGCGCAATCCGCTCGGGGTCTGCAGGACGGCGACGTTCAATTCGCGCCCAGCGATGAATTTCTCGACTAACACCGGAAGGCCGAAGCGGTCGGCCAAAAGGTGAAACCGTTCTCGTGCTGCATCCGGGGTTTCCACGACACTTCCCGAATCAATTCCGAGGGAAGCATCTTCAGCAGCGGGTTTTAGAATGGCGGGCCAGGATTTCCACTCATTGAGATCTTTTTCATCGCGGGCTTCAAGAAAATCCGGTGTCGGAAGCCCCAAGCCACGCAGTATCCGCTTGGTCTGAACCTTGTCGATGAGAAGGGCCAGAACACCGGCAGGATTTCCGGTGTATGGAATTCCAAGCCAACCGAGAAGATATGGAACTGCCGGTTCGAGTCGGCTGTTCCCACACATTGTCTCGCAAAAATTAAAAACCAGATCTGGGTGTGCTTTCTCTATTGCGTCAATCGCTTCGCGCGGGGAAAGCCCAACCTTTTCGGTTGTCACTTGGAATCCGCGGTCTGCCAGAGCAACCGCCACGGAAGCGGACATCCCCTCGACAGCCCGGTCGGAAGTTGCCTCATTTTTCCAGCGTTGGCCGCTCGCGGGGGCATTGACCAGAATGAGAACCCTTGTCATCTGTTACCGCTCCGGTGGATAGTATCTGAAAGCCAGCCCTTCATTATGTTTAATTGTTCACTTCTTAATCTGCGTTCATCTTCGGCTAGAATTTCTTCGTTGTATCTTTTTCTTATCAAATCTGCGTTCATCTGCGTTCATCTGCGGCCAAAAAAATCTTTGTTATGTTTCTACTTTTTCTTTTTTCGGGTTTATCTTCGGCTAAAATTTCTTCGTTGACTGTCAGTATGTGGGAATCTTTCAACGCGTTTCAGGCAAACGCGCCGGAAAACTGCGGCTTTGAGGCAAGCCCAGTGCGAATAAAAGCCAAATCGAGTATCCGCCCAATAAGCTCGCGATATTCCATGCCGGCGCACTTGGCAAGAATGACCAGATCGCCCTTCACTGGCGATAGCCCCGGCAGCGGGTTTGCTTCGAGAAAATGCGGAACGTTCGCTCCGTCGAGCCTGACGTCGATTCGCGCGAAATCACGGCATCCGAGCCTCTCATACGCGGCAAGCACGGTATTTTCGATGGCCGCGATCGTTTGCGCCGGTAGACGCGGCGGAACATGGTACTCCACTTGGTTCAGATAATCGCGCTTTGTTTCCAGGGAATAAACGAAATCGGCCAAAGCAACCTTCTTCGGGGCAATTTCCATGATGCCGAGCACTCGGGGTCTGGAGTTTCCCAGGACTCCGATGGTGCATTCGCAACCGGGAAGAAACTCTTCGACCAACACCGGCCCCCGATATTCCCGAATAAGACCGGCAATACGGGTTTTGGCCTCGGCCTCGGAAGTGATCCGCGAGGAGTTTCGGATTCCCTTGCTCGACCCCTCGGAGTTCGGCTTTGCGAAGATCGGAAAGGTCAACCCGCTCAGATCGATCCGATCGGGGTTCCGAAAAACCCGGCCGGGAGCTACGCGAACCATTCCGCCAGTAGTTCCCGCTGCGTCCGCGCCTCCGCCTGCATTCCGGCTCGCGCTTGCGCCCGCGCCCGCAACCGCCCGGCGGGCCAGATCTTTGTCGAGGGTTATTCCCATCGTGACTGCATCCGATCCGCTGAAGGGGATACCAAGCATGTCGCAGACCGCCGGAACCTGGGACTCACGCGATCGACCGGCCAGACCTTCTGAGACGTTGAAGACAAAATCGAACTTCCCCGCCGCCAGGGCGCTGGGGAAGCTTCGATCGGCTTCGAGAACCTCGACCCGATGCCCGAAACCCCGGATCGTATCGGCGATTGCCGCTACGGTCTCGGGAGAATCGAACTCTTCGAACTCATCCTCGGGAACGCCTGCACCAGGCTGGTAAGCCGTGCTGCGGTTAACCGCGAGAGCAAGCCACACGGGCTCCCCTCCTGGTCAGTCGCCGTGACTCCTGTGGAAGGATGCTGGTTATGCGCCCGGACATGATCCCGGCGACACCCGTGGAAGTTCGATGGATCATCGGCAGAATCCGCTCGCCTGCCTCGCGGTAACCGATGATCATCCCCTCATAGTTGCGAAAGACGGTCATCTGCTCGGACTGGCTGATGATATAGTTGGGCATGACGGGGATTTTCCCGGTGCCTTCGGGACCATCCACGACGAAGGTCGGTATGGAAAAACCGGTCGTGTGTCCCCGCAAATTCTCCATGATCTCAATCCCTTTGCTGATACGGGTTCGGAAGTGTTCGACACCTTCAACCTGGTCGCATTGGAACAGGTAGTAGGGCCGGACCTTGATCTTCACAAGCTTGCGGCAAAGAGTCTTGATCGTCTCGGGGTCGTCGTTGACCCCGCGCAGAAGAACCGACTGATTGTTGACGCAAACACCGTGTCGCAGAAGCCTGTCGACCGCTCCCGCAGATTCAGGAGTGATTTCCTGTGGATGATTGAACTGAGTATTGACCCAGATTGGCCCGTAGGAATCGAGCATCGAGCAAAGCTCTTCATCGATGCGCATCGGGACGGTCACCGGAGTTCGGGTGCCAATGCGGATCACTTCCACGTGCGGGATTGCCCGCAATCTTTTGAGGATCGACTCGAGGCGGGCGGTATTCATCGTGAACGGATCGCCGCCGGACAGGATAACATCGCGGACCTGGGGGGTTCTGCGAACGTAGTCGATCATCGCCTCGATATTGGCGTCGTTGACAGTGGCGTCAGCTCCGTTCCAGATTCGTTTGCGGGTGCAGTGTCGGCAGAACATCGCGCAGGCATTGGTTACGACCATCAGGGCGCGATCTTCATATCGGTGGGTGAGTCCGGGGACCGGCATGTCGTCTTCTTCGGCGAGCGGGTCGGCAGCGCCGAAGTCAGCCATTTCCAGTTCTCGCGGGTCGGGAAGCGACTGCCGCAGGATTGGGTCGTTGGGGTTGCCCGGATCGGCCAGGGAAAGGTAATACGGGGTGATAACCATGCGGAAACGCTTTTCCACGGTGGTCATCTCGTTAATATCCTTGGCGGAGCGGCCAAGGTATTTTTTGAGGGAAGCCGCTTCTACGAAGCGGTTTTTCATCTGCCAATGCCAATCTTGCCATTCTTTGCTGGAGCAGTTCAGGGATTCGGGAAGGCTTCTCCAGCGTCCAAACTGATTTTGTTCTTCCATGGTTCCTTTCGAGCCACCGGGGGACCCGGATTCCCGCTCGCCCTTGCCGGGTTACGCGGGGTCGCTTTGGGCTTTCGCCCTTTTGCCGTTAGTCGTCACGAAGGTTACGATTGTCAGCAAACCATCACATGATTGCCACCTTGAGTGACCGCTTGGCCGCGAAATTCCGGGAAAATAAAAATGCCCCCCGAACCCAGGAAGCACAAGACACCGGTATAGAGCCTACCTTGGGGCACACTTCGCCTCAGGCGGTGGCCCCGCAAATCCGATGACGGAATATCGTCACCCAACAATTCTGTCGCCTCCATTCGAATTAATTTCACAAATTTGGTTTCTTGACTTCCTTATAACATCGCATCAGCGAACGGACAAGACCTTGCAATACATTTCTAAAAAATGTTCAACATTTGCACAAATCAAAAAAGTGTGTCAATCTTCCCCGGCCTCTTGCCGATAGCTTTCGAAGAAAAGAAAATCTGTCAGGAGGCATCCAAGTGAATATCGGATCCGCGCAGACCTATCAACGCCCGCTCGAACAGCCCGTTGCCAAACGGCGGCAGACGGAAAACACTCTTTCTTACGACGACACCGAGCGTCGGATGGAGCATTCAATGTTCCAACCCAACCACATTCTGAACAACTTTTGGGACGTCGTTCAGAATCTTCCAAAGCAGGATCAGATGTCGCTAGCCGCGAATGTTATGGCTACCCAGTTCTCCCAGAACGGCACGACACGCGAAAACCGCGATTTCATTCGCTCTTTCAAAAACCGCTTCTCGCCAGAAGATCTGGACTCGATCCTCAAGCAGGTAGGCCGGCATCCGTTACTGCAGCAAACCACCGGCGAGAAAAAGAACGAGATCATGCGCACAATACAGGAACTGCTCGAAGTTCCGGCCGCGATCAAGGCCGAAGACAAGTTGACCCCGGCTCCGGGCCGCCCTCTGCCAAGATCGCCCGAAGAGATTTTCTTCCAGATGTCGCTGAAGCCGAAACCTGTGAAACACGATCGCCGGGTCGAAGGCGTCTCTTTGGGGAACTAAGCTGCTACGCACGGGTCACAGCTCAGCGACCCCAAGAAAAGATTGCTGGGAGGCGTGGCTGCCAAACTTCACTAAATTCATGTTTCGATGGCTGCTTTGAAATGTTCTGTCGGAATCCAG
>MNYA01000187.1:0-4123 GCA_001872985.1 bacterium CG2_30_54_10
CCCTGCGCCCGTCTCCGCCCCTGCGCCCGTCTCCCCCCACGCATCCGCCCACGCCTCCGCCTCCGCCTCCGTCTCCGCCCCTGCGCCCGTCTCCGTCTCCATCACTATTCCCACCACCGTCTCCCCCCACGCCTCCGCCCACGCCCACGCCTCCGCTTCCACCTCCGCCTCCGCCTCCGCCCCCACTTCTTCCTTCTTTCCGGCAATTGCCGGTGGTGGCCAATCGGTTTTTTCTCCGCAGCTCCCGTGCTCTGAGTCAGCGTTTGGGGAAGTAAAAATTCGCTTCGATCCAAAGCAAACCCCTTTTCTGCTCGATCATTCGATCGGAGGGCGATGCATTCTTCCAGCGGCGGTATCGTTGCGAGCCGCATGGAAAGAAATGCTCGGCGAGGCCTCCTCTGATAGCCTGAAAATAACTGACGTTGTTTTTCATTCTCCTGTCAGATTTTTGCCGACAGAGCAGGTAGTTCTACGATTCTCCCCGGCCGACCCAGGCCTGGAGGTCTGGTCGGAAGTCGTTCCCGCCGGCGAAAGAATTCCGCGGCATCATATTACCTGCCTTGTACATCCTGAAGGAATGGATTCCTCCGATTTGAGAAATCTTATCGAAGGTGAAAGAAAAGCCCGGTTACGACTTCAGAAAGACCCTTTCCCGGTTTCACTGAGTTTGTCTCGGCTTTCCCAGCGTAACTTGTACGAAATCTTTTTTCATGGTCCAGCTTTCCAGGTCTTGGGTGAGATGAAGGATTACAACCGTTTCGTCCTTCAGGTTACGCTCGCCCACGGAAAAGACCTTGCGGCATGTCGGCCCCTCCTCGCCCCCGATGGGGTTTCTTTCGCTCTTGAAGCCGCTCTTCACGGGGCGGGGTTGATGTGCCTGCTGAAAGTCATGCAACGGAATTATTTTCTTCCGCGCGGTGCGGAGACGATTCTTTTGGATCTCGCAGCCCTACGTGCGGGTCCGCCGGCCGTCGTGACCGCTGAGTTTCTTTGTTCGTTTTTTGAGGATGTAGGAGCCGCCTCTCTTCTTCAGGCGCGGTTCAACGTGTTCCTGTCGGATTCGGAAGGGAGACCGATCGGTGCGATCCTTGGCCTTACGATGGTCGGAGGAGCTGACGAGCCTCCCGACAAGCGAACCCTGGTAACCCGTGGGATTCCGTTTCGGATCGGAACCGGATTGAGTGCAATTTCTTCGAGCGAGGGAGCAGATTCAGAACCCTTGCTGGTCGGTGGTTTCCCATTCATCGGAGTTTCCGTGGCCGATGTCTCTCCACTTCTCGGACATCAGGAAGAGCTTGAAAAGCTTCTTTCCCCTCCTGAAATCGGCAGGTTGCGTGAGTTTTCCTTTGAGAAACGCCGTGCGGAGTGGCTTGCGGGAAGGCTCGCTCTCAAGCTTCTGCTGAACGATCTTTCGATGGAAAGCAGCCGTGCATCATTCCCCTTCGAGGGAGTGACAATAGTTTCCGAGCAGACATCCCCAACCCTTGTCATCGGTTCCGGCGTCGAGAGAAAAGTAGCGGGTTTCCTGCAGGCGCTTCATCTGTCGATCGCCCATTCAGGTGGTCTCGCGGTCGCCACCGCTTCCCCACGGCCCATCGGGATCGACGTGGAACCGATCGAGCCGTTGGCGAGCGGGGTTCCAGATAAGTTCCTTTCTGTCCGCGAAAAGACGATCGTTTCCCCGGAAAACTGGCTTGCCCTCTGGACAGCCAAGGAAGCCGTGACCAAAACTCTGGGTGTCGGCTTCGGAATTCAGGATTTCACAAAAATTGAGGTCGGCTGCTTCGGATATAATGAACCGTACATCGCAAAGATTGCCGAATCTGGGAAGACCTTTTCCTGTCTGAGTTTCAAAGATTCTTCACATCTCGTGACCCTTGCTTGGGAGTCAAATTGAGCGAGATCAGCGACTTTCTTTCCTTCCCCTCCAGATCTGCGTTAATCCGCGTTTATCCGCGGCAAAAAAATCCTTTCCTTTTTTCTATTTTTTCATTTCCCCAGCTTTCTTCGTCTTTCTTATTTCAAACCGCTAAACTCTTACAAAATAATAATGAAGAGGCTGCCGATTTCGGATTTGCCTATAAAGGGATTAAGAGAGTAGAATCAGAGAGGAACCTGGGTGGCGATGGAGGACAGTTTCAACAATGGGCGGGCCCCTTGGAGAAAAGAAACTACTGAAAAAGATAGACCCCAGTGATGTCCGGATCCTGGCGATGGGTCTTTTTCTGCTGTTCGTCCCGCTGGTTTATCTATTCCTCAAGACGGCTGCTCCGCAGGGAGGTTTTTCCGGAACGAGCCTCAGGGAAAGCCTGAACACTGGTCGAGGTGGGTTCAGCTTCGTTCAACAGCAGGAAAGCGCCGGGAAGACCGGCCCATCGGGAAGCCTGTACAGAGCGGCCAAGGTCGATACCGAGTGGAAAAGCGCGGTTGAAGCGATCGGCAATGCGCCTTTGCAAATGCCGCCCATGGAAGGCGTTTCCCCTGAAGCGAAAATGCTTTACGAGGCCGACATGGATCCTGAAATCAGGCAGGCGAATGTCTTTCTGAATACCAATCGGCTTCCGGAAGCGATGCAACTCTACCAAAAAGTTCTGGAGCGCGAGTCCGACAACCCCATGCTGAAATTTTACGCCAGTTCGAATCTTTGCACGGTTTACGAGCGCATGGGACGCACTGATGAGCTTGAAAAGGAGTTCCGGCGCATGATCGCGATCATGGCCAAGCTTCCGAACCTCGGATTCAAGGCCGAATTGAGCCGAGGCCTTGAATCGCTGGGAATGGTTGCTCAGATCATGGACAAACTTCGGGCCGATCCCAATACCCGACTGTTCGTCCAGACGATGTTGAATGACAAAGGCTTGGGCGGAAAGGTGTCCGTCGATGCACTTATGGGCGAAACGCAGAAGAGCCTGCTACTGATTCCAGGGCTCGGTTCCTCGAAATGAATGTCCCCTTGGAGGCGCAACAATGAGAGTGAGAATGCCAATGAGAACCCCAACGAGCAGAAATGGAAATGCTTTCATTATCGTCGTAGGTATCCTGGCGATAATATTTTCCATGGCAATCTATTTCCTCAAGGGAACGGTCGAGGAAAAGCACCAGACACAGCGCTCCCAGCGGGTGGTACAGACCCAGTGTCTCGCGGAAGCTGCCCTGGAACGGGCGATGGGAGTTATTTCCCGGAAGCTGAACGATCCAAAGGAGTACAGCGATCCGGTTTCGCTGGCCAACAAGATACGAATCCCGATGAAGCGCAACCCTACGACGGGCTCCACAACGGGGGGAACAACCGGTGGAACAACTGCTGGAACGCCCGGGCTGGGCGCCAATGGAGCGTTGACTTTTTCCGGGACGGCCGAAGAGCCGTTGGTTCTGAAGAAAGGCGACCTCCAAGGTGAAAACGGAACTGAGCTCAACGACATGGTTGATTTCATGGTGGGAAAGGGCTCCGGAGCCCAGTATGAGGTCGAAGTCAGCGCAACCATGGACAAAGCATTCCGCATTGGGCCCGGGCCAAGTGTTGAGGGGGACAAATACAAGGTTCCCGGCGTGGAGATTCCATGGAACTGCCATTCAGGCGTAAAAGATTTTCTCGACAACAAGGGCTACGTCGCTCTGACCCTTGCTATTCCCGATGACATTCTCTGGCTCTCATTCTCGATCCCGATATCCTTTGCCGGGGTGACGGTTTTCAGTCTCGACATTGTAGATCTGTTGAACAAATTCGCGAGCATGACAAACTTCTCCGGGATGTCCGAACTGCTTTCTTATCTTTCGATCAACAAGCTTTTCACAAAGCTCTTTCCAAACATCTATCCGTACAAGATTCTCTTTGACAAAAATCTGTTCCCCGCGCTGGGAGGAAAATTCGGCGGTGTTTCTATCCCAAGCAGTCCCGATGAGAGCGTTTCAGTCGAGAAGTTCGGCTATCTGCGGATCGAATCGAAAGCCACGATCACCTTCCCGGACAAACGGCCAATCACGAAAATTGTTTCCGCGATGAAGGAGTTCAAGTGCGTTGATGTCGAACCTGTAGCCCCCCTTTACAGCTTTTTCATCTCGAATCTGAACAACGAAAACCTCATCTTCAACGATATTGGCGGGAACATCACAATCAACAACT
>MNYA01000187.1:4136-6411 GCA_001872985.1 bacterium CG2_30_54_10
GCCAGCCGGGGCCGAGGCCAAGCAGGAGTTCCCGGGGCTGGTGCGGATCAACGGCACGGGAATGATGGTCGTCAACGTCGGGTTCATCGGAAGCCCGTTCGCCCCGAGCGTCGATGCCGGGGACAACTTCTTGAACAAGCTTGCCCGCTCTGCCGAGTGGCTTCTCATGATGAACGCCCGCGTTTCGCCGACCTTCCCCAACAAGGAATTGTCGGCCAGCTTCAAGGCCGGGTATGCCAAATACACCACCGGGGAAACCGCCGTTCCCGAAGCAGGAAAGGGCGCTCCGAGCGGCCAGAAGATCAACCCCGGGACCGATCTGGGCGGGGCAGGTTCCGCGCCGACCAACGGTGGCGGGAATGTGAAGGATGCGAATGAAAACCCGAACAAAATGGCCGACATGCTCAAAGGGTTTGCGCATGAACTGAACATCGTTCCTCCGAGCGATTTTGGAATTAGCATTTTCGAGCTTCCCCTTCACCTTCTGGCTGACTCAATCCCTTACGTCCTCGATCCTTTCGCCCATTGGGAATGGCCGATGATGGGGGTCGGCTTCAGGTTGTTCCGCCTTCCCGTTCCGACACCAAGTGCAACGGTGACGCATCTTTTCGGTGCCGCGGCGATGTTTCCAACGTTGACGCGTGAGATCGAAGGGTTCGTCCTGAAGCAGTATCGACAGTGGCATTTCGCAGTTCTGTCCTGGCCCCCCGCCCCAATTCCCATAGGCAAACAGATTCCCATTCCGTGGCCGCCGCTGCTGCTCATCCCTTTTCCGCTTCCGCTCTGGCACACGCACGATGTCGCATGCAAATACCAGTACAACCTCCAGCCCATGCAGGCGACCGACGCCGAGGGAAACCCCGATACGGAGGTACATGCCTACGACCCGAAAAACCTCGAGAACAGCCCTCCGAACTTGTACTCCATCGAGCAATATGCGAAGAAAGCGACCTATTATTATCCCACAGCGGATGATTTCTACCGGGATCTTCCGAATCGTCTGGTGAACGAGAACGGGCATGATTGCCTCAAACTCAACGGAATATCGTTCATCGTCGATTCTGCCGCGCTTCCACCCCCTGGTTCGGAAACCCTCTTCATCACTGGTCGCGGCGGGATAGTAACCGGCGGAAACTTCGTGGTCCGCGGCAATATTGAAGATGCCTATACCGACGATGAGGAGCGCAAACCCGAAACTCCGCGCACCGTTTTTTCGCTGATCGCACGCCAGGGCGGAATCATCTACGACGTCAAAGGCCCTCCGTTCGCCCGCATCGAAGGCTCGGTCTATACTGACAAGGGTATCGCGGTTCCCCAGAACAAGGCCTTGAAGATCGTCGGAAACTGGGTCACCAACGCTTTCAGCAAGTCCTTTTCGTCGGGCGACATCATGGTTGTCTACACCGCTTACAAAGTTCGCAACTCACTGATCTCGATCAATCCCGATCTTGGAGCCTACGATCCGGAACGGTATCTGATTACCCTTGCGCCGGCCTGGGAAACCTGGAGAAGTCAGTGACCAATTGCGCTCGCATCCGCATTCGCATTCGCGGCCGCATCCGCGTTGACGCATGTCCAGGCATCCGTATCCGCGGGGGGATGACCCTCCTCGAAATACTCATTGCCGCCGCAATAATTGCGATCGCCCTGATTCCAATTTTGCGCTCGGTACAATTCGGGAACAAAGCCACCGTAAAGATCAACAATTATTCGGAGGTCGCCAAGCTTGCCCAGGGGTTGATCGAGGAGTGCAAGCACATTCCCTTCAACAGGTACCGTGACAACTACAAAGGCCTTGCGAAAGACAAGTGGGAAACGGTGAATCAGAATTATTACCCCAAGACGTATGAAGGAATCGATCAGTTCAAGAAACTCTTGAAATCGCTCGAACTGAATGCCCAGTTGAAGCTGGTCAAGAAGGATGAGACCATTCGCGAAATCTGGATCCAGGTGAGCGCCACCTGGAAGGAGGGCGACGGCACGACCGACAACGCCCCGCGCGAGCTGCGCCTGGCCAACGCAATCCGGAACCCGGAATCGGACTGAGGAGCGCTGAGTGATGAGTGATGAACGCTGAAGGATGAGTGATGAGCGCTGGGGGATGAATGATGAACGCTGAGTGATGAGTGATGAAGGATGAGTGATGAGTGATGAACGCTGAGTGATGAGTGATGAACGATGAGTGATGAGTGATGAGTGATGAAGGATGAGTGATGAAGGATGAGTGATGAACGCTGAGGGATGAGTGATGAGCGCTGGGGGATGAATGATGAAC
>MNYA01000188.1:0-799 GCA_001872985.1 bacterium CG2_30_54_10
GCCCCTGCGCAAAAACCACCAATGGACCGGCATCGGGGTCCATCGGGGCCATTATCGGGCAATACAAATCCCTGACCACAAAACGAATCAGGGCGGCCCGGCTGGGCACACCAATGGCGACGGTCCGGGGAATCGCGACGATGATCTGGCAACGCGGGTATTATGACCATATCATTCGCGACGACGAATCTCTCAATCGAATCCGCGAATACATTTCAAACAATCCTCTGAAATGGCACGAAGACAGGGAAAACGTTCGACGGAAACCCTCCTGCTTGGTCGCCGAGGAGGCAGAACCGTGGGAAATCTGACCAGGGACGCCATTGTACAAATGGACCAAGGAAAGAACGGAGTCATGAATGCATGACCTTGAAGGAATTGAAAGCACAAGCGTGATGCGAAATCTGCACAAGGTCCAGGCCGGGCGGGGAGTCAATTCCCCCGGCCGGCCGGAGATTCCTCCTTCCGTCTTCGAAGAACTTTTTGACAACGCTCTTGTCCACCGCGACTACCTGGTCAGCGCCACCATCCGCCTGTTCATCTTTGACAACCGCGTTGAAATCATCAGTCCGGGGCACCTTCCCAACAATCTGACGGTCGAGAGAATCCTGGCCGGAATTTCCAATATCCGCAACCCCATTCTTGTTTCGTATGTAGCCAAAGGGCTCCTTCCCTACAAAGGGCTTGGATCAGGCATCAAACGCGCCATGGACGCATGGCCAGCCATTGCCTTTACCGATGACCGCGATGGTTGCCTCTTCACAGCCACGATTCAACGTAAGCAGAAAAAGGGTTCGGA
>MNYA01000188.1:811-4128 GCA_001872985.1 bacterium CG2_30_54_10
AGAAAAGCCGAAAAGTTCGGAAGAAAGTTCGGAAGAAAACTCAGAGAAAAGTTCGGAGAAAATCCTGGTTCTGCTCAAAAAACGCCCCGATGTGACGGCGCGAGAAATGGCCACAACGCTGAAAATCTCTCCGCGGGCCGTTGAAAAACACCTGGAAAAACTGAAGACCCAGGGCCGTATTCGCCGTATTGGCCCAACCAAGGGCGGGCATTGGGAGGTTCTCGCATGACACAGAACACGAGGTAGAATAAAATGGGACAGATGATTACCCTTTCGGATGCTGAATTGATTGCTCTCATGGATGACCTCGAATCCGATCGCGTAGAGCGGAAGGAGTCGTGGGCCGGCGACGCCCCTGAAAAGGGCAGGCAGGCCGTTTGTGCATTTGCCAACGACCTTCCCGACCACAACAAGCCGGGAGTATTGTTTGTGGGTGTGAGAGATGATGGCTCCCCGTCGAACATCTCCGTTACCGACGAACTTCTCCTCACCCTGGCTGACATCAAGACCGACGGGAATACACTTCCCCCACCCACGACCATCGTCCAGAAGCGAGTTCTGAAGGGTGCCGATGTAGCGGTGGTGCTCGTCCAACCTGCCGACGCACCCCCCGTCAAATACCGCGGACGAACCTGGATTCGCATCGGTCCCAGGCGCGGCATTGCTACGGCCCAGGATGAACGAATCCTCAACGAAAGGCGCCGCCATCGCGATCTCCCCTTCGACATCCAACCGGTGACCACGGCAACCATGGCGGACCTCGACCGCGTGGTATTCGAGGAATACCTTCTCAATGCGGTTGCCCCGGATATCCTTCAGGCCAATGACCGAACCTTCGAGCAGCGCCTTGCCGCCTGCCGAATGATTTCCGGAGTTGATGATCTACGGCCGACTATCCTGGGCCTGCTGGTTCTGGGAAAGCGTCCCACCGACTGGCTTCCTGGGGCTTACATTCAATTCCTCCGAATCCGGGGAACCGAATTATCACACCCGATCATCGATGAAGAGGCCATCGGAGGGACCTTGGGGCAACTGT
Organism: bacterium CG2_30_54_10; assembly: GCA_001872985.1. Classification (GTDB taxonomy): domain Bacteria; phylum Muiribacteriota; class Ozemobacteria; order Ozemobacterales; family Ozemobacteraceae; genus CG2-30-54-10. The sequence continues at coordinate 1,848 of MNYA01000188.1, forward strand.
TGCGTCGGATCGATGACAAACTGAGTGCTCATAACCGGCATGAAATCGAAATTTCCAGCGGGCCCCTTGAAAAGCGAACCTCGAATTACCCGATGGTAGCTTTGCAGCAGCTCATTCGAAATGCGGTTTTACACCGGACCTATGAAAACACCAATTCCCCCATTCGAATGTATTGGTTTGATGATCGGATCGAAATTTTCAACCCGGGAGGCCTGTTTGGCCTCGTGACAAAAGGGAATTTCGGCAAACCCGGTTTCACAGACTACCGTAATCCCCACCTGGCCGATGCCATGAGAGTTCTTGGGTTCGTTCAGCACTTTGGAGTCGGCATTCAAACCGCGCGATCAGCTCTCGCCGCCAACGGAAACCCGCCTCCGGAATTCGAGATCGAGCCGAATGCCTTTCTTTGCAAAATCGGGAGGCAGCCATGACCATTCCCGTCATCACCTTTTTCAATAATAAAGGGGGCGTTGGAAAAACCTCGCTGGTGTATCACCTGGCCTACATTTTGGCCGAAATGCGGGTTCGGGTCGTCGCCATCGATCTCGACCCACAGGCCAACCTGACAGCCGCTTTTCTTTCAGAAGAGGAACTCGAGTCCCTTTGGGAAACCCCGGAACCAGTCTCGACCATTTTCCGGGCTATCGCCCCACTGTCGGCCATCGGGGACTTACGTGAGCCTGATCTCCGCAGGATCTCTCAGGACCTCTATTTCCTGCCGGGCGATGTTTCCCTGTCGGGGTTCGAAGAAACTTTGTCGGAAGTTTGGCCGGCCAGCATGGGTGACAGCAACCATTACCGCCCTTTCCGAATTTTGAGTTCCTTCTGGCAGATTGCCCAGATGGCGGGTAAGAAGGTCGAGGCCGATCTCATCCTGGTCGATGTCGGCCCCAATCTTGGTGCCATCAATCGCTCCGTTCTCATTGCCAGCAGCCATGTAATCATTCCTTTGGGTGCGGACCTGTTTTCCCTTCAAGGTTTGAAGAATCTTGGCCCAACCCTGCGAACTTGGCGAACTGCCTGGAAAAAGCGCATCGACAATTGGCCTAACCCGGAATTCGACCTCCCCAAAGGGGAAATGCAACCCGTCGGGTATATCTGCCAACAGCACAGTGTCCGCCTGAACCGCCCAGTGAAGGCTTATGACAAATGGATCAACCGGATTCCGGGGGTCTACCGGGAGGCCATACTGCAACAGGAGACCGTCGATTTGCGTCCAGAAGAGGACCCCCTTTGTCTTGCCACCATCAAGCACTATCGGAGTCTTGTTCCCATGGCCCAGGAGTATCGAAAACCCATTTTCTTCCTAACCCCCGCTGACGGAGCCATCGGGAGTCACGCCAACGCCGTGAAAGAAGCGTATCTCGACTTTCAGGTTTTGGCCAAGAAAATTCAGGCCGCCGTGGGGTTCAGCAACGTTTTGAAGTAAAGAGACTGGGTCCAAAACTGAAGACCCTGGGACGTATTCGCCGTATTGGCCCAACCAAAGGCGGGCATTGGGAGGTTCTTTCATGACCACACAACCGGCAACACCGTTCGAACTGCGAAACCTCCTGACGGATATGATTCGCAAAGACCTTCTCGGCCCCGCGGGCGGCGAGGAAGAAGAACTCGACCAGCGTGAAGATCGGGTCAGTGAGCGCTACCTTGTCGGAATGCTTGCGCCCAAAGGGTCGATCGTCGAAGCGGGCGAGCTCGACGGGATCGCCGTCGGCCAGGAGGACAGTCCCGAAGAAGGCCACACCGATGCTGAATCTCCACCCTGCGATTCCCTGATTCCCTCATCGCTGGGCATGACTTTCGTTGTCGATTCTCACGTCGACCAGATTCAGGTCGAAGCATCCTGGGGGCGCTATCTCCGCCTCAAAAGCGATATCCAGAAGAAGCCGGATGGAGCCCAGGCGTTGATCTGGAAGCGCCAACCCCATAAACCCGACCCACTCCTGATCGACCTTTCCGAAGGCCCGGTCGGCCCGATGCATCCCGAACCCGACCAGGAGGTTGCCGTCCAGGGGCGCATCAGAAAACGCCCGGAAGGCTGGGTGGTGACCATCTTCCTGCTCAACCAGACGGAGGGAAAGAGCCGCCGGATTGACGAGGCCTGGGTCTTCCAACAAACCTCCGGGTCTCCCACGCGAACGGAAAGCCAATCTTCGTCCGGCGCTTTTCCCGAACTGCCGATCTTTCAAAGCTTGACCCGATAACCCGCGAGGAGAGCGAGACGCTTGAGATGCTCTACCGTCGGCAACTCGAGTTTGCCGTCGGTCACGGGGTCTCGGTT
>MNYA01000474.1 GCA_001872985.1 bacterium CG2_30_54_10
AAGAACAAAAAAGCGCCCAATTTTCCATTGGAATTCGCCCAGAAGACTTTCAGATCTGTGTTGCAGAAGAAGCTTCGCTTACCATTAATCCGCGCGTTGTTGAGATGATAGGTTCTGAATACCTGGTTCACGCGTTGCTTCAATCCGGTTGGATGACGGCGCGGACCTCTGAAGAGCCAACCAACCCCCTCCACCTGAAAATGATTCCCGAAAAAATGCACTTTTTCGAAGAACATGGACAGCGAATGAACCTGTTATCATAGACATCCCCTCTTAAGGAGACCATCAGCGCTGCTATGAAAAACCTCCCTATCCATACCCATGACCGTGACTGACAAAACATGCTAAATGATCGTATGACCCGCAACCCAGAGGCTGTCATTGCGAGGCGCATTGCGCCGAAGCAATCTCGTGTTTTCGGAGATTGCTTCGCTTCGCTCGCAATGACAGCAAAGAGCTGGAGTTTAGGTGATCTTGGTAGTCACGCCCGTGACCAGTTTGCCGAAGAGATGCGTGACCTACTCAAACGGCTCAGGTCGTTGACCTCCGTGCATGAAGCCCGGCGCGAGTTGTTCGCCTGGGTCAACCACCGCCAGCGTGCCGCTCAGACTGCCGCTAAACTGGGTTGGAACCGAAGTGCAACGATCATTCGTGATTGCGCCCGCTCCCTGCGTTCCCTGTTGAGTGAACGGTCAGAGCAGCTGGCAAAGACCAGCCCCGTGAGCGCTTTGTACGATCTGGCACGGTGTTTCACGGCCCGAACTGACGGAAGCTTTCTTTGCAGACCTCACCCATCTTCTGCGAGACGTAAGTCAACACCCTGACCCTGAATCCTTTGCCATGGGAAACCATTTCAACCGTTTGACCGGGCGGGCCGCCGCCATCGCCCGTTCGGCCGATCTCGATCATCTCTGGGGAGAGGCCGAGCGGGGGAACGACCACCGGGCAACCCTTGATTTCATGAGGGAAACCGATACTTCGCCGGTCGATCTGGTTACCCGCCGCTACCCCGCGATTTGCATCCTGAAACCGTTCAACACCTGTCCTCAGATTTGCGCTTATTGCCAACCCAACTGGGAAATCGATCAGGTGATGGATCCCTGTGCTCTCGCGGATACCCAACAGCTTAACCAAGCCCTCGACTGGATTGCGGATCATCCGAGTATCCAGGAGGTGTTGATTACAGGGGAAGACCCTCTGGGAATGACCGATGACCTGCTCAGGCCGATTCTGCAACGGCTTGCCGCTATTCCTCATGTCGGCGTTGTTCGCCTCGGCACGCGGGTCCCCGCCACGCTGCCCATGCGGCTGACCCCCGCTTTTTCATCCATGCTGGGTTCCTTCCGGGTGCCAGGCCGTCGGGAAATTTGTCTGGTGACACATCTTCAGCACCCCTATGAGATCACGCCCGACCTGGTGGACGCTGTTGAACGGATTCGCCGTCAGGGAATCGGAGTATATAACCAGTTGGTTTTCAACTTCTACGTCTCACGGCGGTTCGAGGGCGCCCGCCTCCGCCTCCTCCTGCGCCGTGTCGGAATCGATCCCTACTATACTTTCGTTCCCAAAGGGAAGGAGGAAACAGTCGCATACCGGGTTCCGCTGGCACGCATCCTCCAGGAACGCAGGGAGGAAGCCAGGCTCCTGCCCGGCCTGTGTCGGACCGACGAACCTGTGTTCAATCTGCCCGCTCTCGGCAAAAACCACATCCGCGCCATCCAGGATCGCGATTCGATCGGCATTCACTCGGATGGGTCCCGCATCTATGAGTTCCATCCGTGGGAAAAGAACATCCTCGACCGCGGCTCTTATGTCGGCCGCGATGTCCCCCTTCTCGAATATCTCCAGCGATTAGCCGGCATCGGCGAAGACCCGTCGGAATATGCCGGCATCTGGTATTACTATTGATCGGCGATTCCTGCATCCTGACAAAGGAACCCGGAGGTAAAAAAATTAAGAGAAAGCTTTTTGGTTGCCTGGGTATAATTTTGTTTTTTTCTCTTGGGTTGGCCATTTTGGGATACATTTTTTGGCATCAACCAATTGCCATTCCGGATTTCCTGGCAAGTCGATTGAAAAACCATATTGCTTCGCGATTTGGCATTGAACTGACCTTTTCTGATTCCGAAATAACCGGGCAACCGGGAAGGGTGGAAATTGCAAGCCTTTCTCTTTCCCTTCCAGGAGAAAACCCATTCTTTTTTGGCAAAAAAGTTTTCATTGATATGGGAAAAGCTGAAAGCCTGTGGGCCGCGTTTAAAGGCCAAACCCCCATTGAGCTCATTTCGGGAGAGGGTCTGGTTATTGATTTAACAGCTCCTTTTCCCAAGTCCACGGGAGAAACAAAAGAACTTACAGTTCCCGGTCTGAAGAGGATGATAAATGATTTTTGTATTGTTAAATTCTGGGGATGGGAAGCAACGGTTTCAAACATCTGCTTTGATGTGGATCATAAGAAAAAGACGGGGAGTTTTCAATTCAGGCTTTTAAAAAACCCCTTGGGTGGTGAAGGAGTCTCGAGCGGAACCATCATTTTTGGACCTGGGCAGTCTCAAATTTATCTGGATTGGAAGAGGCTTGATTTAGCAAAGATTCATCAAATGTTTTTTCTTGGGTTCATCTATGGCATTCCTGATTTATCAGGGAAAGTTGATCTGAGCTTGTCCTGGAAAGGCAATCTGGAAGATCGGATCAAATCCCCTCTGGCAAACTTAAAAGATCTTGTACAAAAAGAGATTTCCGGCAAAATCCATTTTTCTGACGTGAAAACCCTGTTGCGGACGATTCCTGTGGAGCTTGAAGGAACCCTGACTAAATCTGGTGAAACGGATCTTGGATTAGATGTTGAAGCCAGGATTGCTTCAGGAACAATCCATGGAAACAGCAAGGGAAGCCTTGAATATGGCACCCTGGAGAAAGCCTTGTTTTCCATTGAAGGGACCGACATTCACCTTGACGAAAGGGTCTTAACCTCTCTGGAAATTCCAAACTCGACATTATCATTGGAGCGCTTCGATTTTTTCAGCCAGGGCATTGTCCGAAAAAACACTTTGGAAACTTGGTCGGGAACCGTTACGTTTCAGAATGTACGTTTTCAGGAAATTCTTTCGCGAAAAATCGAGCTTGTCTGGGCAAGTTCTTTTGGACAACTTGTTGCATCCCTTGCTGCCGACCTTTTTGAAGGATCCATTCACCTTGTTGCCTCAACGCCATTCCCTTTGACCGGAAACCCTAAAATAGATATTCGGGGCAACATTGTACACGTTCAGGGAAAACCTGCTTCGATCATTCTTGTAAATAAACCCTTTGATGGCGTCATCAATGGGGAATTTGGTCTTTCCCTTTGCGGTTTTGACTACCTCGGGGCGGAGTACAAGGGCAAGCTCAAAATTCAAAATCCGACCGTTGCTTCCATTTCTGCCAAGGAATTTTCAAGTGAAATTCAAGGGAAAGGGGTGGCTTGGGAGCTTAAAGATCCGCATGTGGAATTTTCTGAGGGTGGTTTTATAAAATTCAATGGAATTCTTTCGCCGGAAGATAGTCAGGGAGAATTTTTTATCCGTGACTTTCCCTCGCATGTGGGGGGTCTTGCTCCACAAATGGCCGATGGAAAAATTTCCTGTGATGGAAGCGTTTCGGGAAAATTTCCAAATCTCAAATTGGAAGGGAACGCCTGGTCACGGAGTTTTGCTATCGGTTCCCAGGAATTCGCCCCTTTGAAAACCCGATTGGCCATCAAGGGGGATACGCTAAACATTACATCCCTTTTTGGCAAAATTCGGGAAGGGGGAGAGGTTGATGGCCATGCCTTAATTCATCTTTCCACCGGAGCTGTGGGCGATATGCAACTCAATCTTTCCAGGGTTGATCTTTCCCTTTTGAAAAAATGTACATCGGCCCTTTTCGGAACATACCCGGTTTCCGGGTTAGTGAATGGATCGATTGGGAAAAAATCTGCCGGTGCCCAAGCGCCATTTGATTTCCACTTTTCGGGAAAAAACATCATCATTGCTTCTGAGACGGTAAAAAGCTTTTCTCTTGAAGGAAATGCTACCAGAGATCGAATCGAAATCCGGAAAATGCCCCTTCGGGTATTTGGTGGAACC
>MNYA01000472.1 GCA_001872985.1 bacterium CG2_30_54_10
CTGCCTGCGTTACCGTCAGCGTCATCAGCCGAGTCAATACCCGGGTTCCCGCCAGCATCCCCTGGAGCGCCACCCACATCGTCACCTACAGCATCACCTACAGCATCATCTACAGCGTCACCTACAGCGTCATCGGCCGCGTCATCGGCCGCGCCGTCCGCACCCTCACAGGCGAAGGCGGGCGCAGTAGAACCTTCGGAGCAGCACGAACTGAGGCTGAATGTTTCCTCCCTCGAAAAGCCCCAATACGGACGCAATCTGATCGACGACCATGGCGGAATCATTACCTACAAGATCGAAGGCGCCGACCCGAAGACGGCAAAGCTTTGCGTTATTGGAGGCAGATTCGCATACCGATGCGAAGGTGAAAAAAAGGCCCGCGTTTACCGGAAGGTCGCATGCATATCCGAAGGCCCTTTCGTGGATTGTGTCACCCAGAATTCCGCGGTGATTTCATGGGAGACCGACCAGAATACCGCCGGATACGTTGTCCTGAATTCAGCATTGGATGCCGAGCCAAGAAAATTAGGCGCCGGCTCACCCGGAAAGCGACATGAGGTTTCCATCGCGGGGTTGTCCCCGGAAACCACGTACCATTATGTGGTCGAACCGGGAAAAGATGCCTTCCCTTCCTTCGAGTATTCCTTCAGAACCGCTCCGCCGGACGGTGAAAGACGCCCATTTCGATTCGTTTTCTTTTCCGATTGTCGTGCCGGAGCCGAAAGTGGGAACACCGATTATAACGGCATCAACGCACAGGTCTTTCAGAGACTTCTTCAGGAAACCATGCATCAGAAGGCTTCTTTTGGCCTCCTGAGCGGCGATTTTTCAAATGGGTACACTACTGACCTGACCTATTACGAATCCCAGATCCGCTCTTGGAAAGAAATCGTTCAGCCGATCGGAGCTTCCATCCCTTTTTTCAAGGGAGTCGGCAATCACGAATGCGCCCCGGTGATTTTCAAAATTCCTGACCCTGACTCTCCCGGAAGGGCCTTTCCGGCCCTCCGAGACCGAGAGGATCCTTACAGTATTGAGTCGATTTTTTCGCGCAATTTCGTAAATCCGGCCGGGAGCGTCTACGGCTTCCCCTCGCCGGCCCCTGAATCCCAACCAGGGAAAAAATTTCACCTTTCCAACCTCGGGCCCGATTACGGAGAGACGGTTTTCTCATTTAATTGGGCGAACCTGCATATTGCTTTCATCAACACCAACTACTGGACTACCTGTGTAAAAGACGGGTTCGACTGGTCTTCAAGATCGTTCACGGACCGCGAAGGAAATTTCATCGCCCTGGATGTTCTCGGCGGAAACAAGGAAGGTTACCTGATGCCGAACATGCTTTCCTGGCTTGAACGCGATCTCAAGGCCGCCCAATCGGATTCCGACATCGACTGGATCCTTGTCGTAAGCCACGAACCCCCATTCCCTTGCGGTGGCCATCTTTCTGACGCGATGTATTGGGCCAAAAAACACGAACCGGCGCAAGGGCTGAACCGGCCTGAACGGCTGCTCGGAGATGTTCTTCCCATGCGCGACAGGTTCATCTCGATCCTGATGAAATTTCCGAAGGTCGCGGCAGTGCTTTCCGGCCACGAGCACAACTACTCAAGGATGAAGATTGATTCAGCCCTGAACCCGCGCTACACCAGGCCCATCTGGCAAATTATTTCGGGCGGCGGTGGCGCCCCCTATTACCTGCAGGATACCGGCATGCCATGGGAAAACTCAATCGCATGTTTTTCTCCGCTTCCCAATTACTGCCGCTTCGATACCGACGGAAAATCTTTGAAGCTGACGGTTTTCTCGGACGGGAACGAGGTGATCGACAACGTCGATCATTTCGAACGGGTCTCGTTTCCCAAATAATTTTGCATGAACCTCATCAGGCTGAAAATGAGTTGCGGCAATAAAAGTTCACGATTGATTGAGTTTTGTACGACCGCATCATTTAAGCATCCTCCATTTCCTTTTTGAGACTTTATGAATATGATATTTTTCAGGCTTTGACGGCTTATGCCCTGGTTTCCATACCCTGCCCTCTCCGCTTGTGGAAAGATTGACCGGCGAGGCCACGTTGGATCCTTCGACGTGGTGCTGGTCACCGGTGATGCCTACGCCGACCATCCGGCCTTTGCCGCGGCAGTCGTGACAAGGCTTCTCGAACGCCTGGGCCTGAGCGTGGCGGTAATCGCACAACCGCAGTGGGGCTCTACTGCAGATTTCATGGTCTTCGGCACGCCCAACCTTTTCTTCGGGGTCACCTCCGGCGCCATGGACAGCATGGTCGCCAATCTTACCTCAATGCGCTTTCCGCGGAAGACCGACCGGCTCTCCCCGGGTGGCCGTCCGGGGTTGCGGCCGAAGAGGGCGTTGCAGGTCTACGTTCAAAGAATCCGGGAGGCGTTTCCCGAAGTTCCCATCGCGATCGGCGGGATCGAAGCCTCATTGCGGCGGTTCGCGCATTTCGACTTCTGGGAAGACCGCATCAGAGATCCCATTCTGATCGACGCCCCCGCCGACGTTCTCCTCTACGGAATGGCCGAAGGAGCTCTTTCCAGACTCGTCGACCGCCTGCGAAAGAGCGAAGGACGGCGCCCCAAACTCCGCGAGCCGATCGCCCAAACGTGCTTTCGGGTTCCACCTGGCTCCTGGCTGGAGTTTGCAGGTCAAGCGGTGGAAATTCTTCCGACAGCCGAAGAGATCCGCCGCGACCCGCGCAGGTTACTGGATGCCGCCCTGAAAATGGACTCGTCGGTACATCCTGGCGTGCCGATATTGGTACAACCACATCCGAAAGGCGACATCGTCTGTTTTCCGCCGAGCCGCGAAGACTGGCTGGCGGAGCCGACCGTCCTCGATCGACTCCGGTTCAACCGAAGGGCGCATCCGCTGTATGATGAAGCAATCCCTGGACTTGAGCCGGTTCAGTTTTCGGTTGTTTCCCACCGTGGCTGCGTTGGCGGATGCACTTTTTGCGCGCTGGCTTTACATCAGGGACGCCGCATCCGGTCGCGTTCTCAGGCGGGAATAATCGCGGAGATCCGTGAGTTGCCCAACCATCCGGATTTTCGCGGAACCGTTCCGGATGTGGGCGGTCCATCAGTAAACATGTATGGATGGCACGGGTTTGAGGCCGAGGGTATCGATCGATTGGTACCCGGCTGCAAGGATACCGTGATTTCCCGAGGCGGCCTGAAACCTCTTCTCGACCTTCTAACGGCCGCGCTTGAACTCCCCGGAATCCGGCACGTATTCCTCGGGTCAGGGCTCCGATACGATCTTCTGCATTCCGAAGACCGTCCCTTTTTTCTCCGGATTCTCCAAAAACATGTCTCAGGCCAACTGAAGGTCGCGCCTGAACACCTCGATCGGAACGTGCTTGCACTTATGCGAAAAGGTCCCAATTCAAATTTCGAAAATTTCATCGAGGATTTCCGTCGTGCAACAAGGGAAATCGGAAAAGAATTGTATTTGGTTCCGTATTTCATGACTGCTTTTCCCGGCGCCGGCGATGCCGACGAGCTGATTGCGGAGTTCGTGAAACAGCATCACCTTGCCCACGAACAGATCCAGGAGTTCACCCCCACCCCGGGAACCTTGGCAAGCGCAATGTATCATGCGAAAATTGACTTGCAGGGCCGCCCCCTTCCGGTTGCCAAAACACTGACTTCCCGGGCATCAGGGCGCCGAAAAATCCAGGGAAATCGAAAGAAAAACCGATGAAGGAAGTCCTTGAAACAGGCGACCTTCGATGGTTGGCTTTTCTCCGGAGTCATGAATTGGCTTTCAACGCCGAACTCCATCTTCTGCAAACCGGACAGAAACAGGTGATCTGTCTGCCCGACAACGGAACCGAACTTGGATACGGATGGTTCCTGACATTTGCTGATTCCGAGGCCGGGGAATGGAACCTTGGGCACCCCTTCGGCTCTCCCGCGCTCTATCAGAAGTCACTCGACTTTTTCCCTCCCGAAACGGTTTTCCACCTACTAATTCCGACCGAAGATTTTTCAGAGCTGCGAAACCTCCGGCCTCTGCTAGCCACCGCGGAAAAACTTATCTGGCATAAAGACCCAGCCGATCTCGACAGGTTCCAGGAGAAACAGTTTCCATCAG
>MNYA01000120.1 GCA_001872985.1 bacterium CG2_30_54_10
TTCTCGTGGGCCTCGATCAGAAGGAGATGAAGCGAGTCCTGGGCCAGCCCCGCGTGACGCAATCCGAATGCGGTTCCCAGGAAGGAGTCAGCGAGTGCGCTTATTCGGGAGGCGAAAACTGCGAATTCCTCCCGGCCTTTGCGGCTGGTTACTATGGGAAACTGGTAAGCCAGATCATTCCCGGGTCCTCGGGCGACAGTTTCACAACCGTAGTTTCCAGGATTCGCCAGGAAATCGGTTTCCAGTTCGGCTGTCAAAGGGAACAGGTCGTAGGAAAACCCGAACGGGTCAAAAAATGGGAGAACCTCCGCGAGAAGAGCCAAGGTTTGTTGCCGGTCGCCATCCGTCTCTCCGGGAAATCCGCTCATCAGAAAGAGGTGCGGAGCGATCCTGGCGGCGGCAATATCTTTCAGCACGCGGCGGGCGACTGCGCTTGTGATGCCCTTGTGAAATCTCTCGAGTATGCGATCCGAGCCGGTTTCGAGGCCGATGAAGAATTTACGGCAGCCCGAAGCACGGGCAAGTTCGAAGGTTTCCCGGGTATGGCCCGGGTCGAGCCTGAGGTAGCAGATCCAGGAGACGGGCCTGGGAAGTGCTTCAAAGAGAGCGCTAACGTCGCGGAGACGGGCGGGAGGCAATGCTTCGTCAACAACGAAGAAGCTCCGGTGGCCGCAAGCATAGAGGTCCATCAGATTTCGGGCGACCGCTGAGATCGGCCTCGTGCGGTAAAGTGGGCGCCCGTTTTCCCCGCGCACCGGATGAATGCAGAATGCGCACCGCCCCCAAGGGCATCCGCGAGCGGTTTCCACTGGCATTACCAACCTGGGTGTCAGGTAGTCGCCGAGCGGAAGTGAATCGAATGTCGGTTGCGGGGAATCCGCGAGGTCAGAAAGCAAAAGCCTTCCACGAGAAGGCTTCCCAGAAACACCCCCCGAAAGATCTCCCGAAACATTCCCCGAAACACACCCCGAAACATCCCCGGAAAGGCCCGCAGATGGCGAATCGGGAAAGACGCTAGTAACGATTCGGCTTTCAGAAGTTTCCAACGTCGTGGGTGTCCCCGCAGATGGCGAACGGGGAAATGCCTGGGCAATGATGCTGCTCTCGGAGGTATCCAACATTGCGGCTGCCCCGGCAGATTCCAAACCAGGAAAAACTCCGGCGACGAAGTCCGCAAGAAACGGCTCTCCATCCCCAAGCCCGATGCCGTCGAAGGCTGCCTGGAGCCATTCCTGACCGGACAAAAGAGAAAGCCGGTATGCCATTGCATCTCCGCCGGCGACGAGCCTGGCCGCGGGAAGACGCTTCCGGAGAGTTCCGGCGAGCGCCAATGAGAAAAGTATCTGCGTGTCTGAGATGATTGAAAAGCAGACCATATCAGGATTCCATGACTCGATAGCGGCGATTTCCGGGGCGATACGGTCGAGGAAGGGGAGCCCCGCCGGATCGGCGAAAGCACGGCGCCAATGTCCGCTAATTCCCGGAGACAGAGGCCCCGCGCAGGTGTCCCAGAACAGGCGGAAGGAACCCCGGGGATCGAACCTTGTGTCGAAAATCTTCTGGATCTCACCGGTTACACGCAGATATTGCTCGGCATCCTGAAGAAGATTTTCGTCCAGAAGTTGCGCCAGAAGAACATCCTCAATTCCGCCGGGAATCGAAGGACGGATGAGCTTGCGGTAGAGGCTCAGATTAAGATCGAAAACCCGAACCTCGGCGCCGGCGTGCCCCAGAACACCTGCAAGGACTGGAATTCCCAGCGGCGGTTGGCGTGGATCCCACTGTGGGGGAAAGATCAAAGCGGCACGCATAACTCACCATGGCTGAGAATCGGCTGTGTCTATTACTCTGTACACATTCGACTGAACGAAGATATCGAGGAGCTCTTTCGAAAGCAAGCCCTGGTTCACCTCGTGGTACATGATGTCGAAAGCTCGTTCGTGTGGAATTGCCTTTTTGTAGGGCCGGTCACGGGCGGTCAGAGCGTCGAAGATATCGCTTACCGTCATAAGTCTGGACTCGAGAGGAATCTGCTGGGTCGTAAGGTGATTGGGGTATCCGCGTCCATTCTGCTTTTCATGGTGCGCGTAGGCGATCTCGGGCACCCTTCGAAGATCGCGGGTCCATGGAATGCGCGACAGGAAGTTGAAGGTATGCGTGACGTGCGATTCAATCTCGGTTCGCTCGGCCTCAGATAACGATCCTTTTCGAATCGAAAGAACCTGAATCTCACGCTGGGTCAAATAGGGAACCCGTTCGCCGCTCTTCGCGACGAACTCCCTGCCGGCCAATTCAAGGAGGCGGTGGAAGTTCCCCTCTTCCATGACGGTCGGTTCGTTGGCGGTGAGAAGAAACCGCATGATTTCGTCCAATTCGGCGAGTTGGGCCTGATAGGAGGCCTCGAGCACTGGAAGCATCAGTTCGAAATTGTCGTGGCCGCGGGCACGCAACTGTTCGTAACATTCTTTGTAGAAATCTGATTCCATCGCCTTTCGAAGGTAGCGGAACCTTCCGTGAAGAGTGTCGAATTCCCACTGGAAGAGCTTTTTTGCTTTGACCAGTACCTCTTCGCGAACCCCGACCTTTCCGAAGTCATGCAGCAGTGATGCATACCGAATCTCGGTAAGGCTTTTGTCGTTGAAACTTGTAGTGGCGAACGGGCCGTCTTTCATCTCCGTGAGGGTGCGGGCGAAAGCCACGGTCAACTTAGCCACTCGCTCTGAATGGCCGCAGGTACTGGGATCGCGGGCTTCGATGGCGACGATGGACGCTCGGACGAATCCCTCGAAAAGATTTTTGATTTCCTCGTAGAGATGGGCATTTTCGAGGGCGATTGCCGCCTGGGAAGCCAGTGATTGGAGGAGATCCAGATCGTTTCGGCTGAAGGGGATGGTTTTGTTTTCGGGCAAAGGAACTCCGGGTTGATGGCTGTCGAAATCGCTTCGTTTGTTAATCAGTTGTATTACTCCCAGAACCTCGCCGGTCGGGTTTTTGATCGGAACCACCAGCATGGACTTGCACCTGTACCCCGAGCGTTCATCGAACGATCGGTTGAAGGTGAACGGATAATTTGACGGCAGGAAGTAGACATCTAGTAGATTCAGTGGCTGAGCGGTTTGCGCCACATATCCGGCGAGGCTTTGGTCGTTGATTGGGATGAGCTTATCCTGGCTCATTTGCCAGTTCAGAGATGCGGTCTGCGTCAGCTTGAACCGGAGCTGATTTTCCGGTTCGGAAAGATAAAGGCTTGCGGCATCGGCCTCGGCGATCTGGCGGCTCTTGGTCAGGATAAGTTCCAAAAGATTCGCCGGATCGCGCTCAGCGGACAGGGCAAGGCCGATGGCACGCAGATCTTTGATTTCGGTTTGGGCGCGGTCTAATTGTTTTCGGGTTTTCTGGAGGGCCAGACTGTCTTCCGCCGCTTGGGAGCAATGTCGCAAGGCATCGTTAATTTCCTTTATCGTAACCGGTTTGACAAGATATTGGAACGTGCGATCGTTGAAAACAGCCTGAAGGTAGTCCTGCGACAGCTTTTCACCGACCACGATCACCGGCCGGTTTTCGGGGGATCTGATGAAGATATCGAGCAGACCTCCAAACTCCCGGATCAAAAACTGCTCGTGCAGAAGATAAATTCCCGGAAGGTCCGGGTTTTCATTCCAGCACCGCCGCTCATCCTGATAGGGGGCCATTGGGTATCCCTGGCTACACAGGTCATCGTAAAATGGCTCTTTCTGAGTCTGGGAAGAGATATAGAGTTGAACCTTCTGTGGGGTGAAAGATGATTCGGAAGCTGTTATCATTGTCTTTTCCTTCTCTCGGTGGCGGGTCCGACGAGCATTTAGCATATTTTGTTGGTCGCGGCTGGGGTCACCATGGAAAACCTTTTTCGGTCACCGTTTGGTGGCCTTCTGAAATTGAGGGTTGCAAAGGGTCTCTCAACCGGGCTTTTCAGGTTTGCCTTCAGCTTATCTGGCACACCACCGCATATCCTGAGCTTTGGAATGATATACGGAAAGAAGCATTTTTTTGAATCGAAAAAAATGTAACTTCTCAATATGTCCGGGCAAAAAAGGCGGTTTTTCAAAAGTTGGTTATTACCGTCATTCCCGCAA
>MNYA01000039.1:0-4021 GCA_001872985.1 bacterium CG2_30_54_10
AGCGGTTCAGGGTGGTGGAGAATCCTGACTGATAGGTTCATGTCATTGCGAGCGAAGCGAAGCAATCCCGCTGAACCAGATTGCTTCGTCGGCGCTTCCTCCTCGCAATGACAAACTCCATCAGTCATCGATTCGCCATTACCCGGTTCAGGAGGCGGATTCGTAACTTCTCAATAAAGAGGTCATTCTTGACCCGGATTATTGGGATGAGACCCGGTTAGATCCCGGACGTCTCTTCCTGTGAGGCGCAGGCCAAGTTCTGTAACCTGTTCGTAAAGAAAATCCTGGATCTCCTGTTCGGTCTTCCCTTGGGAAAGCAGCGCAGGAACATCAATTGCGGGCTCGAAAGCAACCTTTATTTTGGCGGGCCTCGGGAAAAAGCAGCCCAGGGGCGACATTTCGTGACTGCCTGCAATGAATCCCGGGATAATCCGCACCTTTTGCTTTACCGCCAAACGAATGGCGCCGGGCTTGAATGGTCGCACCAAGCCTTTCCGGTTTCGCGTTCCCTCGGGAAATAAGCCCAGAACCTTGCCTTCCCGAAGTATCTTCAAACAGTTCTTTACCGCCCCCGTATCGGGTCTCGACCTGTCAACGGGGAATGCAAGGTTCTTCCTGAGCAACCATCCGGAAAATGGCGAATCGAATCCCTCACGCTTGACCATTACATGGACGGGACGGGAACTTGCGGAACCCAGGATAAATCCATCGAGCGCCGCGGCGTGATTGGCGACGATTACCAAAGGCCCTTCCCTCGGGATATTCTCTCTTCCTTCGACCGACATGCGATTGTAAATGGTGAAAAAGATCCAAGACAATCTGCTGACGATTGCGTAAGAAAAGTTTGAGGGCCGCGTCGAAGCGACTTTGCCTTCATTCCCGCCACTGCCGCCAAAAATGTATCTCACGCACCGCCACAGGATCCAAACCATGAGAACGGCGGCCAGAAGAGGAACGACAATGGCCAGGATGGTGCAGATCGCTACCGATACATCCTCAATGAAACCAATAACCGGGTTCGCCAACCCGCCGGTAGTAACGGTAGAAACCGCTCTGATTCCAGATTTCCCCGAATGAGCGGTAACCGTTGCCCCCTGATTAAGAACCATGGCCATCAGAAGGAAAAACCACTTATATTCCCCGGACGGAATCAACGAATAGGTCATTATGGCCGTAATGACCGTCTTCACGGGCAGGGACAGCATGTCCAGCAGATTATCCACCCAGGGAATCTTGTCTCCAACAAATTCAACGGCCGCCGCAACACCCAGGGAAAAAAGAACCGGAGCCTGACTGAGAAAATGGAAGCCGGGAAAAAGCGGCGAGAATCCCGGAGCGAAACGCAGTAGCAAGCCGACGAGAAAAGGCGGAAGAAAGGCCCGGAATCCGGTGCAGGCAGACAGGCAAACCCCCGTCACGACGGGAATCAGATAATCCATCGCTAGGGAACCTTACCTAAACTAACCTGGCCTAACCCGATCTTCCCTTATTTGGCCAGGGCAGCGGATTTCCCCTCGGTGCGCTCCCTGCCTTCGGGATTGTTGCCGGCTTCGTAGGCGGCCGATGCTTTCTTATAATGCTGGATGGCTTTTTCATTGTGACCCAATTGCTGGTAAAGCCCGCCAAGATCTTCGAGGACGATTCCAAGCCAACTCGAGTTGACCTGACCGAGTTTGTTAAGGATCACCTCGAATCGGATGATTGCCGCCAGGGGAAGGCCCAGATCGCGCACGTATCGGGCAGCCCAGACCAGTGGGCCGAAAGCGAAATCGGTCTTCCCGTGAATACTCGAGTATTTTTGGGCGGCCAGATCGATCATTCGGATCGCAGCATTTTTGTTTCCCATTTGCAACAGCCGGCTTGCTTCCTCCTCGTAAGCTTGCGCAACCTGGACCATCTCAGCGGTTTTTGCGTCGGTGACCGCGGGGGAAAACAAGGAGCCGCCGTGCCCAAGAGAATACCGGGCTGTCACATCAGGAACGTCAGCGCCATTTGATTTTTGCATTGCGCTTTCGGGAAGAGGGTAGCCGGCCCGCGAAAGGATCTGCTGACGGTTGATCTCGATCAGCTCTGTGAATATCCAGTTTTGGATTTCCGGCTCATTTCTCCGGCGGCGCTCATCAAGAAGAAGTTTCTTTGCCAGTTCATTTCTTTTGAAATACCGCGCCGCCGCATACAATACCTCGAATTCCTGAACGGATTCGAACTCAGAGGATGGTTCATTTTTCAGGGAATCAAGAACTTCCCTCAATTCGGTAACGAGACGGTCGGAAAAAGCCTCGTCCCCGAAACCACGCACCCCGTCAACTCTTTCGAGCCTTTCTAGCAGCCGCGAAACAACCTTTTCACCGGCCGAAACCGGCCCGGCTACCGATTCTTCCGCGACCAGAATGCCGGCCCCGGAAAGCGACAAAAAGGCTGCCAAAATAACAGGGAAAACGGTCAGGTAAAGTGTATTTGAAAAATGCATGGATTGCCTCCTTACGATACTCACTTTCGTTTTCATCGGTTCATGGTTTCTTCTCGGACAAAAGCCTGGAAACATACTCAATAGCCTGGGAGTGATCCTGGACGATTCCGAGAGCCTGCGCCTCTTTCAGGGAATCGAGAATCTCCTTGAACGCCGACCCGGGAGAAAGCCGGAAATGCGTTATCAGATCCGTGCCGCAAAGCAATGGGGGTAACTTTGTGTTTTCAGTCTGCTGATAGAAACTCGTGATGAAATTGTAAATTTCCGCGGTAAAACGGCCAAGATCGTTGTCCTGATGCTGACCGCGTGCCGACAGCCTGTCGGCGAGCGATATCAAAGCGATTCCCACTCCGTCGCGACCGGTCTCGGTGAAAAACCTGAAAAGGAGACGGTTCCGATCGTTATCAGTCATGTCCTTCCCCTTCTGTTCAAGCTCTTGGAGGATTACTCCAGGCCGCATGTGATTCTTCACGGTTTTCTGCAGAAACAGAATCTCAGCGACCGAAAGCTTCAGGCTCTCTCCGATCGCTTTGACCAGTTTGACGCCCTCCATTTCGTGGCCATGGAAAATCACTTTTCCGGTTCCTTCAACAACCTTTTTACAAGCAGGTTTCCCGATGTCGTGAAGAAGGCATCCAAATTTGAACAACTCGAGGTAGGAACGCGTTCCCGAAATCGGTTCGGCCAGAAACGAATTTACCTTTCCCCAAAAATCCCCGCCTTCCTGCCTGATAAGGAGGTCTTCGAACAGTTCGAGGGTCAGAAGCGTGTGGTCAAAGACATCGAGATGGTGCCAGTCGTTCTGGACTACACCTTTGGTTGCATCGAGCTTGGGAAGGAATTCCCTGAGGACTCCGGAATCCGACATCAGACGTATCCAGTGATGACTGTTTGGACATGAAAGGACTTTGAAAAACTCATCCCTGATTCTTTCCCGGGAAACCGCCTTCAACAGAGGGGCATCACGCTTTATGAGATCATCGAGTTCGGGAACAAGCGAGAATCCGAGCGTTGCACCGAACCTGTACGCTCTTAAAATTCGAAGAGGATCATCCCGGAAAAGATGCTCGGCACAAGGGCGTATCAAGCCCTTTTTTAAATCGTCATACCCCCCCAGAGGATCCAGGATTTGAAGCTGTTTTTCCAGGAGAGGCCAGGAAAGCTTAATGGCAAGGGCATTTATTGTGAAATCGCGGTCGTGGAGATCTTCTTCGATGGTCGGCGCTCGATAGCGCGCGAAATCAACCGTGATCACCTTTCCAGAGAGGGATTTGACAATCCGGGCAACCTCACGTTCCTGGTCGAGAACGACGAATCCCGCGTTCTTGCTGTGGGCAATCCGTTGAGCTGAGGCGATCGGACTGCGACTGACCGCGAGATCCAGGTCGAGCACCTCGGTTTTTCCCAAAAGCAGGTCACGAATGGTTCCGCCGACGATGTAGATTTCCCCCAGCTCCTTTTCCTGTTTGTGGAAAAAAGTCAGAATCTCCCAAAGCAGGTTGTGGATATCCATAGGGAGGGTAACCGTTGGAGGAATAACCAGCGAAGACG
>MNYA01000412.1:0-1256 GCA_001872985.1 bacterium CG2_30_54_10
ACTTAGGCCTTGTTAAGAAATAACTGTTACATTCTGGTTCATCGACCGGCCATAAGGGGCCGTAAAAACAACAACCATTGTCATAGTTATTGTTTAACGGCCCCTTAGATAAGGAAATTCGTATCTTTTCAATAAAAGGGGGCACGCGCCTCCCTTCGCCTCGCGAAGTAGGGACGGGTTTAAAACCCGCCCCTACTAACCCCGCGGTCGGGCGCGTTGCGCCCTCCGGTCTGCTGTCATGCTTTCCCCTAATTATTGAGGTGGGACCAACATGATCGCTTCATCCCGAACTTTCGCTCCCGCCGGCCGTGGGTTCCGCTTGCTTTCGGGCGGGATGTTCCTACTTCTGGTTCTTTCGATGGGGGGTCCGGCCGCCCTGAGCCAGCCCCGGTACGGAGTGGTCGATTATCACCTCTTGCTAAACCTGCATCCGATCATGCGGCAGTTCAATGTCCAGACAGGACGCTTCGACGGAACCAATTCCAGCCCAG
Organism: bacterium CG2_30_54_10; assembly: GCA_001872985.1. Classification (GTDB taxonomy): domain Bacteria; phylum Muiribacteriota; class Ozemobacteria; order Ozemobacterales; family Ozemobacteraceae; genus CG2-30-54-10. Next base: position 492 of record MNYA01000412.1, read on the forward strand.
TCTCCGGGCAGACCCCCGAGGAACTGAAAACCAGGTTAGAGGCTTTGAAGAAGCAAATGACCAGCCTCGACGATCAGATCAAGAGCCGGCTTTCCCGTGGAGGGGGCGGGGCGACCCAGGAGTATTCCCGTTACTGGAAGCGCCGCCAAACCTTGACCGAGGAGCACCAGTTGATCCGTGAAGCTCTTCTTACCAGCGGCCTCACCGGTTCCCTCCATGAGGGTGTTCCCTCAAGCGAGACTCTGATGCCGATTTGCATCAAGATCACGCAAACCATTCTGGGCATCCTGCAAGACCTCCAACGTCGGCACGGGTTAGAGGCCATAGTGAACGTGGGTCCGCTAATCCTGAATGCCGAACCGCCTTCTCCGTTGCCTATCCCCTTCAACCTCCACTGGAAGGCATGGGCCGGCCAGGGGCTTTCCGAGCCTGAGATTGCGGCTCTACGGGCCTCAACCAAAGATCTTCTCCAGACTCTCAGTCCGCGTCGTGTGGCCATGCCCTGTAAGGCAGGCGCAAAGGATCTGACTGCCGAAGCGGCCAAACTCCTGCTCGACTATCTTCCCGCCCAAGGTCCCGACCCCCAACATGGGGGAAATGGGATGCAAGCACCAATAGAGCCCAGCAGTCCGGGCAGATCCGGCATTTCCATTCCGCAGAAGGGAAAGACATCGCGATGAATTGCATTTTAAACGGGCACCATCTCTGTTACCGCATTGGCCGCATTGGCCGCATTGGCCCCATAGATCGCACGGGCCGCATGGG
>MNYA01000412.1:1268-2755 GCA_001872985.1 bacterium CG2_30_54_10
CATTGGCCTCCTGGCCCTGTTTCTGGCCATCTTTTTGAGCGCGGGGATTTCCGTCCGGGGCCAAACCCCGGTTCCGGGCATGTTCACAGTGGACTACAAACTCCTGGTAGCCCTGCATCCGTCCATGGCGAATTTCGACCTCGTGCTGGGCCGCCATTTGCGGACAGATATTCCCTTCCAAGACCAGGAAGGCATGGCCAAGTTGTCCAGGGAAATCAACGCCCTTTCGGTCAAAGCGCGAGCCGAGGCGGATAAAATCCAGAAAGATATCGACAAGTTGCTTTTGCAAAAAGCCGACCTCGAAAACCGCATGAGCCACAACGTCGTCGAATTCCACCAGGAGAAGGGGACCCTTACCGGGGCTAGCACCCAGAAGATCCAGGGGCAGAAGCTCGGAGAAGTGGCCCAACGGGTTGCTGCTTTGCACGAGCAGCAGAACAAAGTTTGGGATGACGTCATGAATCCGTTGTATCTTCCGAGGCCCCAGTCTCATCAGCTCGTCGAAAAAGCCCTGGCTGAGATCGATTCCTTTCTGGATGAAGCCTCCCGATCCCACGGTGGGGCAATGATCATCGACCGGGATTTCGTGCGGGTTCAGGTGCCCTCGACCTCTATTCCCCAAGCCCACACTACCGGAGCCGATCCGTTGAGCATCCGGTTGTTTCAGTCCCTTTTGCAAACCGACCTGGTGGGCAAGGTTCCCGAATTCTATCTTAAGAACCCCGATCTACAAAGATATGCGGGTACGATGCGCCAACAAATGGAGCAGAGTTTCGACCGGAATGTCGCTGCTCAAATTTCCAAAGCCCCGCTATTCGAAACCGTTCTTGGAATGCGGGGCGGCCTCTTCCTGACGGGAGCCGAACGGGCCGATTTGACTCGGAGCATCCTGACGCAGATTTATCAAAAGCACAAGATAAAAACCGATGTAGCCCAGCGAATACTCGCATTGGTCCCGTGATGGGGAAAGTTGTTCGGCAATTTCGGGAAAGATTGTCACGCGGAGACGCGGAGACATGGAACGGCGGAAAAATGCGGTTTAGAAAACAGATCAGGACAAATATCAAAAGCTCTCATATTTGGAGGGGGTGAACCATGAAAGGTTCGAAAGTTTTTCTGGTGCTATCCATTCTGGTGGTCTCGATCGTGGCCGTCTCCGGGACGGCATTCGCGCTGGCCCCTGAATACATGCGCAACGGGGAGTGCTACCTGCTGGTCGGGCACGACGATGTCAATTTCCGCGGGGTGTACCGGTTGAACAACCCATCGGGAGAACCCGATGGCAACCCCATCAACGTCAAGCTTTACGACCCCCGCACCTCACACGGCATTTCAGTCAACCTGAACAGGAACGTCTACACGTTTTCTGAAAACACTGACCCCACCTCTACCTATGACTCCGCTTGGGTTCTGAGTCGCTTGTTGAAGGTACCCGGAGGAGTAAGCCTGTACGGTGCACACTGCGACACCCGAAAGAACTATTACGT
>MNYA01000412.1:2763-4099 GCA_001872985.1 bacterium CG2_30_54_10
AGAAAGTCACCTACAACCAATCGAATCAGCCCGTCTACACCACTACCGGGCCCATGGGCAACGAGACCGGAACCGCCGCCGACGGCAGCCACAACATAAGCTGGGAATGGAGCGGAACGGTCTCGGTACTGACAAAAGAAGCCGCTCGCTGGAAGGTGGGTAAGACTGTCGTCAAATGCCACAACGGCTGTACCTGGGGTAATGGATTATCCGACAGATACTGGGTGTATTTCGTCAGCACCGATGCCGCCGGGTATGGGAATGTGCCCAACGGCGCTTGGTGGCAATCGAGAGACGCCGACCCGCATGGCCGGCCGGGCAACATTTTCTACTGGGACCGCGCCTACAGAAAGTATACCTATTACGATCTGAATCGCTGGGACAAGACCATGGGCATTTGGGCTCCGAGCAACCCCATTTACGCTCAGCCCGCAGGGCCGGCCGATTCCGTCTTCGAGGAAAACGTCAAACGGTCCCGAATTTCGGCTTGCATGAATTACTGCTGTGTTAATGGCTCCGGCGAAGAACAGTTCAGCCCCGAACCTAAGTATGTTTCCCTGGCGCTTTCCCCTTTTGGCCGGATGTATTTGTACAGTCGAACGCAGAATGCCATAACTGATGGCCAGGTGAAGATGAACGGAACCCCGCTCCTGCCAGCCAATCCAAACATCAGAGGCGCCCTCAACGATTTGACTACCCGCTGGGTGGGAGTCTCAGCGAAATCCTCCACCGAGGATTTCGTCTACCTTTTGGGCACCAATCAGATCCGGCAATGGCTGGCCCAGTTCAGTATCTTTCCTGCGAGCCTTAACATTGATGCAGTCACAGTTTCCGACCAGTGGTGGCTGGAAGGCGGCATCGTCTACGCGTACGACGCCACCAAAGGTGTGGCCTACCAGTTTGTCCGCAGCGACGCCAGTGGCAACGACACATGCAAATCCACCCCCAAACCCCTCAATCTGGGAACAGGTATTGATGATATCAAAGCCGACGGTTTCGGAAATATATTCTTCTCCCGCACTACCAAGAATCCCAGCGCCGGCACCAGCCTGTCATGGGGGGATACCCTGAATTTCGTACAAACCTCCACATTCGGCGGGCGTGGTTACGGGCTGCTCTACTATGGGCAGAAAGTCGATAAGACTGTTTTCAAACGCGAATCCGGGGCATCGACCGACAGCCAGGTTGGCTCGATCAACATCGGCAATAACCAATGGGCGAGGAACTTTTCCGTTGTGCTAAGTGACTGGGGGAGCCTCACTCTGGCAAATCTTCCCACCTACGCGGGTCTTCCCACTTGGCAATGGCATGGCGACATTGTCCAGGTTTCTACGAT
>MNYA01000246.1 GCA_001872985.1 bacterium CG2_30_54_10
AATCCAAGTCGGGTGCAAGCCGTCCCTCTTCCGCACGGGCAGACCAAGTCAGGCGCCGTGGCCCCGGTCGAGGATGTTTCTATGCTTGGCCCCGCTCCTGCTCCTGCTCCTGCTCCTGTTCCTGTTCCTGTTCCTGGTTCTAGTTCTGAAACTGCGCTTGGCCCTGGTCCAGTTCCCGCCCCCGCCCCCGCTCCCACTCCTACAACGGACGGTTCAGTCCATCCGGCCCATTCCCATCCGGCCAAGCCGGTGAACATGAAGCCTCCTGTCGTCACATTCAGGAATGTCACCAAAGTGTTCAACGTCGGAACCCCGCTTGAATTTAAAGCCATCGAGAACATCAGCTTCTCAATTGAAGACATTCCCGATATCGGTGAGTTCATTGCCCTCATTGGGCCCTCAGGCTGCGGAAAGTCGACGGTGCTGAATCTGATCCAGGGCTTCCCCGAGGTCTGGCCGCCTACCTTCGGCGAGGTTCTCGTGCGAGATGTCCCGGTGACCGGCCCAGGCAAGGACAGGGGAATGATCTTCCAGAAATACAGTTCATTTCCTCATCTCACCGTTCTCGAAAATGTTCTTTTCGGGTTGCAGATCAACGCTCCTGAATATGGCAACCAGAGCACCATGACCGATCGGGCAATGGCGATCATTAAAAAAGTTGGGTTATCCGGGCACGAACACAAATACCCCTATCAGTTATCTGGAGGGCAACAGCAGCGGGTTGCGATAGCACGCACCCTTGTTCTGAAGCCCCGAATCATTCTGATGGATGAGCCGTTCTCCGCGCTTGATGAGCCTACCCGGATCGATATGCAGCAGTTGATCACAGCCCTCTGGAAGGAAGTCGAGGCCACGGTTTTCATCGTAACCCACTCGGTTGCCGAGGCGGTCTATCTCGGGGATCGCATCTTTATTTTCGCTCCATCCCCTGGGCGGCTCGTGCGGCAGATCTCTGTCAAGCCCTCGGATATCGGCAAAGAAGATGCTGTTTCCCCCTTGGAAGTGCAAGAGGGGCCGCGTTTCAAAGCCTTCCTGAAAAGTGTCACATCAGATTTCCTCAAGATCGGGGAAGGAAAGCACTGACATGGCGAAACCCTCCCTTACCTTCATGGACTACCTGTCCGAAGCTTTCAGCGTCGAATGGAATTTTTCCATCCTCGGTAAGCTCCCCGTGAACAAGCTTGCGTTGGCCGGCGTCGGGATTCTCGGTTTCATGAATCCGGGTTTCTGGTTTGTCGGAGCAGCGCTCGAGATCGGTTTTCTCTGGATGACCTCCACCGACTCTCGCTTTCAACACTGGGTTCTGGCGAACAAGATGAACGTGGTCGAGCAGAGCAAGAGCGAGCGTATGCAAGCCATGGTCGCCACCCTTGATCGCGAATCGACCAAACGGCTTGAAAGGCTCAATCTGAACATGTCCGAGATCAACCGCCTCATGGACCTCAGCACTGACGGGGCTGAGCAGTTCGTCAAGCAAAGCAAACAACAAACTTTGGCGCAGCTTCCCCTGCTGTTTCTGAGACTTCTTGTGACGCGAAGGCTCATTTGCCAAAGCCTCGAGCGAACCGATGTCGACAAACTCAAGGCGGAAATCAAGGATTTGACCCACCAACTTGAGGCTCCCGATCTGGGGGAAGCCCTGACAAAGTCGGTCAAAGGAACGATCGAGATCCAGCAAAGGCGGCTTGAAAACATCCGACGGGCTCAGGATAACCTGCGTTTGGTCGAGATGGAGCTGAATCGCATTGAAAACCAGGCTCAGTTGATCCGCGAAGAAATCGCCCTGGATCGAAGCCCCGAGGCGATCACCGCTGGAATCGACCGCATCAATTCGACCCTCGGCGAAACCGAACAGTGGATGGATAAACATTCCGAATTTTTCAGCAAGCTGAGCGATACCCCTGCGGAGGAAGAGCCATTGCCGGCCCGCCCGCCGACCAATTTCGAACGGCAATAAGTGCGGCGCCGTGATACGATTCCTCAGGGTGATCGGCATCGTCAGTTTCACACATGTCGTTGAATAAAGGAGGGGCGTCATGCCCGAATCACCCAAGTGGGCTCGTGAGATGTCCGAAATTTTCAAAAGCGGGTCGGTTAGCCAGTTCATTTTGTATGGGAACGGCGACGATTGGGTTTCCTACCGCCCCACGCCGATGGCCACGCTTCAACGCTATACACTCAATGAATTCCTGGCCAGGATCATGTTCGACCCATTCGAGGTTGTCATGTCCTACGATCGCGGCAACGGAATCCGCGCTCTCAAGGGCGGGGAGCTGTTCCAAGGGTTTTTGAAAGTTTTCGATGATTTCCATCGTACCGGGTTTTCGGGCGTTTCTACAGCCCCGGAGAAAGATCCCGGGCGCCTTCTCGATTTGGGAAACATGCTTCCCAAAGAGCCGAAGAGGGCGCTCGCGCTCATCGACCGGTTCATTCGCAACGGCTTGTTCCGGACCAAGCCGGGCCCTGATGGAAAGCCGATTTCAAACCCCATCCGGATTGCCTTGATTCTTGATTACGCGCAGTATTTGCTTCCGCGCACCGATCCGGCCTATGCAACCGCAGAAATTGTCGAGACGCTTATCAGGGTTTCCGACTGGGCATCCGATCCCAGCATCAACAGTGCATTCATTGCGACATGTTTGGTCTGTGAGAGCCTGGCCGATCTGAACAAGGATATCATCGAAAACCCGCGGTCAGCCAAGCTTCGAATTGACCTTCCCGATGCGACGGAGGTTCGCGAATTCATTGAGGCCGAGACCTCGACCATCGAGGATTTCAGCACGGTTTGCGATGTTGACCGGGCCACCTTGGGGCAGAAGCTCGAGGGATTGTCGAGAATCGACATTCAGAATCTGATCAATCGGGCGGTCAAGAACAACCGCCGGATCACCATGGATTATCTTCGATCGGTAAAGAAGGAAATGATCGAGAAGTCCGCGGGCGGACGGATTGAGTTCGTCGAGTCCACCCGCACCCTTGAGGCAGTCGCAGGCCATTGCGAGGCGAAAAAATGGATGCGCCAGGACGCCATGCTGATGAAAAAGGGCAAGTCGAAAGCGCTTCCGATGGGTTACCTTGTCACAGGGCGTATCGGCACAGGAAAGACCTATCTGGTCGAGTGTTTTGCGGGCGAGGCGGGCGTTCCGTGCGTCGAGTTGAAGAATTTCCGCGACAAATGGGTGGGAGCGACGGAGGGAAACCTTGAAGCGATCTTCAAAATCCTGCACGCTATGGGCCAGGTCATCATCTTCGTCGACGAGGCCGACCAGGTTGCCGGGAAGCGTGATAGCGGCGGAAGCGATTCAGGGTTGTCCGGGCGCATCTACGCCATGCTCGCCCGTGAAATGGCTGATACCCGAAACCGCGGCCGGATCTTCTGGATCTTCGCGACTTCGCGTCCTGACCTTCTGGAAGTCGATCTGAAGCGGGTCGGCCGCCTCGATGTCCACATGCCCCTTTTTGCGCCACAGACCCAGCAGGACAAGAAAGACCTCTTCCTCGCGCTCGCCAGGAAGAACAAGGTCGATCTGGCCGATGCCGATGTTCCCGTTTTCCCTGCCGAACTCGATATCGGCGGAAACGAGATGGAAGGAATCCTGATAATGGCTTCACGCCTTTATGAGGTACAGGAGGACACGACCGAAAAGTTACCCGTCGCGCATTTTCTGAAGGATGCGGTGGTTTCATACCGGCCGATGGCACATGCAGAACGTCTGGAATACATGGATCTCGTCGCCGTCCAGGAATGCACTGACCGCCGGTTCCTTCCAGATAGATTCGTCGATCTCGAAGCCGGGAAGATCAAGCAGCGATTGGATGTTCTCAAAGCCAGACTTGGGGATTGACCCCAAAATCTGAAAATCGGTGGTGTTCTGAACCGGCTGAAGAATTTTATCCACAAAGCCCACAAAGCCCATTGTAGAATGTGTTTCCGGTAGGTCTCCGCTTCTTCTTTGTGGTCTTTGTTTGGTTCAGATTCAGCGAAAGTATGAGTTTAGCGCTCTGAAGTCAAAAAGCCTCAAACGTAGATCGGATCAACGTTACGCCCACTTCTCGATAATTGGCATGTAAATTTTCCAAAGTGTCTGTTTGAGCGAGGGTTCGAGGTATTCACTTCAGCAGGCTAAACACTTACCCCCGTATTTACCAGTTGAGCCATAAAAAAATCGAAAAAACCT
>MNYA01000209.1 GCA_001872985.1 bacterium CG2_30_54_10
AGTTACATTGCGAGGAGCGGAGCGACGAAGCAATCTCCTGGTAAGAAGAAGATTGCTTCGCTTCGCTCGCAATGACAGTGTTTGACAAAAAGTCTGTCTGTAAAGTTGCTACAGTGTCAGAAAATCCCTGGTTTTGCGAGGCGGCACGAGCAATTTAGTGAATCAAAAACGCCGAGCGATTTTGTGCGGTTGTATTCCTTCAGAGCATGTCGAAGCGAATCATCGCAAAGCCCACAACCGGCGGGAGAACGCTTGGGCCCGAGGCCTTCCTCGCTCATGCCGACCGAAACCCCGCCTAGGGGATGCAGCCCTTTGACCACCCCAATCACGGACCAAAGACTCGGCGGCTTGTAGCGGCCGGCAAGAAACTCCTTCTCGATGGGGGTTCCGGGGGGAACGAAAACCGGCTGTAGGGCAACCCGGGCCGGAAGGCCAAGGCGTTTCGCAGTTTCGAACACGTAACGGCCGGTTTTCAATGCATCATCAATAGCCGCCGCTTCATCAAGGCCCAAAGGCTTGAGTAGAACATTCGCTACAAGCCTTGCGCGAACAGCAGCAAGAACGGCTACCGCGCGTTCGAAAGCCGGCAGGTCGAAACCTTTGCGGATCAAACGTTCCCTCACATCGTCGGTTGCGCTCTCCAGGCCAATCCCGACCTCGAGAACCCCGGGAGAAAGATGGGCTGACGCTTCTCGAAGGGTTCCCTTCAGAATGAACTCCGGTCGGGACTCGATCAAAACTCTCGTTACCGAAGAGCCTCCAAGCCGCGCAAAAACATGGGACCTTACTTCGGGGGACATTTCCTCGTCGGCGAGAAACGATCCGGAGTTGTACAGATCGACCTCGCTGATTCCTGACAAAGCATCCGGCCGGTCGAAAACGGAGTCGAACTGGGCGATCAGATCTTCCTTCGAAATTTTCGAGGGAGGAAGCGTCATTGCGGCGAACCCGCACATGCTGCACCCTCCTGAGGGACTCCTGGCATAGGTGCAGCCCGGCGCCCGGAAAATGAAGATCAGCCGGACGATTGAAATCCCTTCCAGGTTGGCCGGAACCCGCTCAACCCACGCGGGAGAGCGTGGATCATCGCTCGGTTTCATCTGCTGACCAGGAAGGGCCCGATGGCGAGGGCATCCATTTTGGAGCGTTTGTAGCAGTTGATCGCATCCGCGGGAGAGCAGACGATCGGCTCGCTGATGTTGAACGATGTGTTCAGAACCATTCCAAGACCTGACAATGATTTCATCTCTTCGAGCAAGCGGGCGTAAATCGGGTTGACCTCCGGCCGTACGACATGCGGTCGGGACGTGGCAACCCGTGTGCTGCCATTTTCCTGGACGACCGCGGGAATGCGCTGCGCATCGCGAGGCTCATTCACCGGCACCGCCAACAGCATGTATTCGGCCCCGTCGAGGTCAGATGGAATTTGCAGATGCCGACTGGCATCCGATAAAAGGACGCTCGGGGCGAAGGGTCGAAAGCTTTCGCGCTCTTTCACTTTATTATTCAATCGTGACCTGATGTCGAACCTGCAAGGATCGGCAAGGATGGAGCGGTTTCCGAGAGCGCGCGGACCGAACTCGAGGCGTCCTTGGAACCAGGCGACAACTTTTCCGTCGTAGACCATCCGGGCCACCTGCCGTGGAAGATCGTCTGACTTCACACCTTTCAAGCCGGCGGTGTCGAGAGCGGTTTCGATCTCGGCTTCGGTGTATTCGGGGCCGAGATAGGTGTGATCGAGGCGCGGGCGGGACTTATTTCCGAGAACATGGCACCACAGATAGGCGGCGGCTCCGACAGCGGTTCCGCCATCGTTGGCGGCAGGCATTACATGCAGGTATTTGAAGGGGGTTTCGCGCAGAATCCTTGCGTTGGCAACGCAGTTGAGGGTAACACCTCCGGCCATGCAAAGCGCATCGAGGCCGGTCTTCTTGTGCAAAAGGCGGGCAAGGTGGACAAAAACCTCTTCGGTGACGGTTTGAAGTCCTGCGGCGATGCTGGCTTCTTCGTAACGATCGACGATCGCGGGCCGTCGCGGGCCGAAGAGGGGCTCCAGGCCGCTGAAATCGCGGGTGCGGAAACGCATGACCTCGTTGTCGACGGTGAAACCGGAATCGGTAAGGCGGATGACGCGGCGGAAGCGTTCGGCGTAGTCCACGCCGGTGTCTTCGCCGATGGGGTCGGAGATGCAGGCGTATCCCATTACCTTGCCCGGCCCGCTGTAAACGTCGAAACCGAGGTGTTCGGAAATTTTTTCCCAGACGAATCCTAAGGAGTTCGGGTAGGGAATCTCGAGAATGGGTGTAAGCCTGTTTCCCTCGCCGATGCCGAGCCAGGTTGTGTTGAACTCGCCGATGCCGTCGATAGCCAGGACTGCGGCCTTCTCATGACGGGAGGGGAAAAAAGTGCTTCCGGCATGGCAAAGGTGGTGCCGAAGGAAATGGAACTCGGCTTTGGGAAAGCGCCGCTTCAGTTCAGCGGCGGCCTTGTGAAGGTGCCGATGGAATGTCTCTTCCCCTTCCGGGGTTCCAAAGTCGCCGGTTGGAACGCCTTTTTCGTGAAGATCCTTGTTTGCTTTGAGCCGTTCATCAGGGTCGAAGGAGAAGGCGATGTGATCGACCTGGTTGGGTTTGAGCCCAGCGGATTTCAAAGCCCAGGCCAATGCCCGATCGGGAAGCTCATCAGCGTTGTCGACACGCGAGCATTTTGCGTGTTTGATGCGGTTGAAACGTTCCTCTTCGACCGCCCCGAGAATGACTCCATCTTTGAGGATGCAGGCAGACGATTCATGATACGCGGAATTCACGCCCAAAATGACCGTTCCCATGATTTCACTCCTTGATGTCGAATGCGTTTAGTGCAGGAAGAGTTATTGCTTCTGTGGTTGTTTCCGGCCAGCTTTTTCATTTCAATACGTACAGAACCGGAAACATTTTTAAGAAAACCGCGACTGTCGGCACCCGTTCGGATGCGGGAGCAAAATACGGATTCAGCCAAAAGCCGCAGAACCAGGAGGCCCGGAGGCCTGCTTCGCGGATTCTACCAAAAGGGGCAGGGCTTGTCAAAAGACCTCCCTGCTTTCGAATGACAGTAGGGCAGAACGGATTGCTTCAGGAACGCAATCAGCCGGCGGTTGATGAATTGCGTCAGCAGGGGAATCCGCGTGGGCTACTTTCGTCGCTGATTGTTTAGGTCGCGGCATCTTCGGAACGGGGATGGGCGGGAGAAGTGCAATTTTCAGCGGGATCTGTTATACAAAGGGGGGTTTGGAAGGAGACAAAGAACATGGGTACGCAAATGCACACGGTTCCTAAATCTATTGCCCCGGGGGTGTGTCTTTCGCTTATGGCGATTTTATTGGGGTTTGTCCTGGGTGGGGCCTTTGGCGCGGTAGAAAGCTCAATCATGGGGCGCCTGAACGATTCAGGGACCGCCGTCCTTCAAACAGTGTATAAGGGGGACATTGCGGCTAAAGATGCCGTCGTGAGAAAGTCGTGGGCGTATTTGAAAAGAGCGCATTTGCATGGCGGTGCGATCGGGGCCGCGTCCCTCGCTTCGATCCTGGCCATTGTTCTACTGTGTCGTTTGGGAACACTCGCAAAATTCTCCGCGCTGGCGTTTGGTTCGGGGGCGCTTCTCTACCCAATTTTTTGGCTTTTCGCCGGGCTTTCGGCTCCCGGATTGGGCAGCACCGGTGCGGCCAAGGAGTCACTTTCGTTCATGGCAATTCCGGGCGCAGGCCTTTGCATTTTAGGTTTATGCGGCACGATCCTCTCTATTGCAAAGGCGTGCTTCTTTGCGCCCCCTGATGCCGGGTAATTATCAGATCTCTCACGTTCATTCGAGACAACAACCTACCTTCTAAGTAAGCGCTTAGGGTATCTACTCAATGATTCAGGGTAACTCAATGATTCCTGGCGCAAGGGATTTCTCCCTTGTACGGTCGAAATGACAGCATCGTTTGTCATTCCGAACGAATGTGAGGAATCTCGCTTTATGTTGAAAATCAGCTAATGCCCTTTCTTTGGGTCATCGGGATAATGCATGCTTTTCTCGCAACCGCCTATCTGATCGGGGAAAGCAGCATTCTTCATTTAGCTGCCGGTCCTCAGAAGTAGCTCTACTGGCTCAACGGTTTCTGG
>MNYA01000441.1 GCA_001872985.1 bacterium CG2_30_54_10
GGTGCTTAGTTAAGCCTACTTTGACTTCTCCAATATTTTTTCTACGATGGGTAAACACTGATGAACACGAATTTTATTCCGAGCATTTTTCTCAAGAATTTCCTTATCTAAGTGCCATTCGGGTCTAACCCCAATTATCCAACTATCTCGCAACGTACAAACCATTCTTACGAACGTACCTCTCACCAATTATTACCGCGGCATAGTCATCGACCGGGCGGGGCGGGATCTGAAGACCCAACGGAACAAATCGCCAGATCCCCGTCGGAGGATTTTCAGCGAAATAACGGCGACGGGCCTCCTCGGACGTCCTGAACTCGTCAGCCATTCTGATCGGGGGGGAGGCCCCACCACACCCGCCAGCCCCGCCGGGTTCCCCGCCAAAACCCAGATCTTTAAGAATTTCGATCACGAGATGCGCGGCGGTTCCACTACCTAGTACCAACACCTCCGGTTTGGCATCCGGGATGATCCGCCGTAAAACGCGGTGAAACTCGGATACGTACAACACGCCCTGTTCTACGACTTTCAGATCGTATCTGACGACCGCGAACCCCACCTTGTCGGTACCGGGATCCACGGCTAATAATACGGGAACACGATCTGAATACGGGAGGCATGGGGGCAAATCACAAGTTTCACTCATAACGCGCAATCATACCAAGTCGAGTCGACCTGTGGTATCTTTGAAATGCGAAGGGCTCAAACAGAGCGCGGAATGACCAGAATTTCATCGGCGGCGCGGATCTTTCCGCCCTGAAGAATCCGGGCGAAAATGCCCTCGCGCGGCATGACACAGTCGCCGGCCTTGTAATAGACCGCACAACGAGTGTGGCATTCCTTTCCGATCTGGGTGATCTCAAGGATAACCTCTTTCCCGATCGCCAAAAGAGTTCCGATCGGAAGAGCGAAAAGTTTGATTCCGGAGGTGGCGATATTCTCGGCGAAAGAACCGAAATCCACCGCCAGACCCTTTTCCTTCATGGTGTTGATGCTTTCAATTCCAAGCAGGGAAATCTGCCGGTGCCAGTCACCGCCATGAGCGTCTCCGGCCAGACCGAAACCCATCACCACATCAGACTCATCAATGGGATCCTTCGGGGTTCCCTTGGACTTGCTGATCGCCAGCTTCTCAACCCGACCCGAAAGCACGCCGTCGCCCCACCAGGCTCCGCTCTTTCCGCCCGTCTTGACGATCAGCCGGATTCCTTCGATCCGGGCACTCTTCGTAACACCCTTGACCATGTCGTAAATGTTGAGCAACGCCACTGATGCCCCGACCATCGCTTCCATTTCAACGCCGGTCCGGTCGGTGGCACGGGCATCAGCGATAACCCCAAGCCGATCGTCGCCGAGAGCGAAAAGATGCACCCCGACAGCATCAAGCCTGATCGGATGCGTCAACGGAATCAATTCAGACGCGCGTTTGGCCGCCATGATCCCGGCGACACGCGAGGCGGCCAGGGCATCACCCTTCGCCAGCTTTCCGGAAAATAACAGAGAAGACGCCTCTTTTCCGAGGTGCGCCACCCCGAAGGCCAGAGCCCGACGCGTCGTTACTGACTTGAGGCCGACATCGACCATTTTGACGCGTCCCCCCGAATCGAGGTGGGTCAGGCCGTTTGATTCAGTCATAGCTTTTCACTTTTGCGGAATGGCAAGGCGATAGAGGTCACAACCAATTTGTTTGATGCGTGAAACATCCTCAAGGGTTTTCAACCATTTTTCGGAAATCGCCGACAGGCCGTTGAATGCGCCAAAGACGGCGCCCGCCATTGCGGCAATGGCGTCGGAATCGCCTCCCACATTGGCGGCCCCGACAATCATGTCGTCGAAACGTCGCGGATGGCGGAAGAACCAGTACAAGGCAGCCGGAACCGAGTCGTAGCAGAAACCTCCGTTGCCGATTTGTTCCATGGCGGCGGGAGGATCGAGTCGTAGACAGTCACGCAGGGTCTTCAAGCGCTTGACGATTTCGGGCGAATAACCCTGGGCCTTCTCGATGGCGGCGTTCACAAGCACATCGGGGGCGGGGTCTCCGCCTTCAAGGCCCATCCGGATCGCAGTGGACAAAGTCAGGGCGGCGGCGATTACGCGCGGGTCTGTATGGGTGAGCCGACAGGACTTTTCGATGGAATCGCGTAACAAGATCGGGGTCCGCCAGTAGAGGAGGGAAATCGGAACGGTTCGCGCCGATGCGATCACTCCCGCCGACGGGAAGCCCGCCTGGTTCCAGGGGACGCCCGAAGCAAGTTTCCGGCAGGCTTTCATCATCGTGTTGCTGGGGAATCTCCAGGCGGCACGCTGTTTCTGGGAGTGGAACCAATCAACGAAGCGGTTCGCCAGGTCATCGATCGAGAAGCCGCGGGCTGCTGCCAGGCTGTCGGCCACAACAAGCATGATCTGGGTTTCGTCGGAATATTGTCCAGCTTCGAGATGGCTTATCGGATGCGAAGGAAATGCCTTGATGTATTCAGTGATAACTTTTGGGCCCTCGAACGAATCGCGCGAAACGTCTTCGATCGGTGCGGCCAGGGCGTCGCCGATCGCATATCCCAGCAAAACGGCCTGGAATTTGTCTATCATCGCTTGTTACTCATATCATGGTTCTTGAATTTCACGGTTCCGATGTTTCACGGCAGATCTGTGTTTTGATCTTGGACTCGCGAAGAAGCAGGAAAACGCCGGGGTTCCTTTCAAGAAAACGATAAAACTCGAAGACATCAATGCTATAGAGGACGGTCGGACTTGCAGTCGTAAGAGTGAATCGATGCTTGCCGCGGACGGGGTTCGAGTAGATCTTGGCGAAAAAGCTTCCACGACGAGCCCGAGCCAGCGTGTTGCCGCGGCGGGACATGTTGATGGTTCCTGAGTCAAGCAGGTAGAAGGCTTCCCTGTCGCAGGTTTCCCTGGTGACAACCTTTCCGGGGGAAAACTCGAGACGTGCCATGATACCCTGCAATTGGGTCCGTTGGGTGGGGGAAAGGCATTTGAAGAGAGGGCTGTCATCAAACAGCGTCCAGGTGTTATGCTCGCGGTTTTCGGCGATGACCTTCATCTGGCGTGCGATTTCAGAGCCGCGGATGAAGTAAAGGAAATCGTATTTATCCATAACGAGGACTTTCAGATCGGTTTCCGCGACTACATCGGCATTCCGTGGAACATTCAGGATCATCGAAGTTTCCCCGATATAATCGTTGTTCGCATAGACCTTTATCTTATGGTCATCACGAACGATGTTGGCCCGTCCGTTGACGATCATGAAAAATCTGTCGCCGACCGTTCCCTTCTTTATCACGACATCGCCGCCGGCGAATCGCTCGGTCTTGACCAGGGTCAGGAACTCGCGTGCCTTCTCAATCGGAAGACCTGAAAAAAGGTCGATATGATTCAGAACATCAAGATATTCGAGCGCCTCGTTCGTCAACGGAGGTTGAACCGGAATCACGATGGTTTCATCGGGTCCGTCGGGAGCTTTCCTGAGCCGTGAGCCCGGCGGAATGGCCTTCTCGGAGACATGGATCAGATACAACCGCTCCTGAACGGAGTCTGGAAGGTCGGCCAGGTTCTTAATGGGTGTGTGAAGCGGAGGAATGCCCGCCTCGTGAAATATGACCGTGTGGTGCCAGGGGAAGTTGATCAATTCGATCATCCGGTACCGGTTGATGGAGCCTTGGTCGTAAAGTTTCCTGACGGTGGGCGGGTCATACATGGAATCGGACGAGTATACGAAGCTCTTTCCTTGGAAGTAGACCTCGATTCCGATGGTGGGAACAGAGTGAAGGGTGTAGAAAAATCTGAATTCGCCGCCGTGAATGCGGATCGGAACCTGAAGCGTAACCGGGTGAAAATAGAACAGCGCCATGAAGGCCTTCGGCGAAAGCCCGGTAAGGCATCGGTATTTCCGGATGAAGCCCTCCATGATCGTTTCGGTCGTGTAAAGGTTGATCCGTTTTTCCTCGAGAAGTTTCTGGAGAATTCCGGAGTCGTGGTCGGCATGGCAATGGGTGAGAATGCAATCATCGATCAGCCTTGGGTTGATGTCCATGGCTTTCAACCAGAGCGTCGAGTCAACCGGTGGATCGATGAGAACCCCGCGGCGATTGATCCAGATGATGAA
>MNYA01000077.1 GCA_001872985.1 bacterium CG2_30_54_10
GGTAACTTCTCAAAAAAGGGGGGCACGCGCCCCCCTTCGCCTCGCGAAGTGAATTCGCGAGGCTCATCCCCCGCGGTCGGGCGCTTTGCGCCCTCCGGTCTGCCTTCACTCTTCCCCCGACTTATTGAGATGATACGATACTTTCAGTCAACGCTGCCGACTCACCAAGGCCGGCTGTTGTTTGGACAGTATGATGGCGAGAGCTGCGCAAATTACAGTCTCTGGAAGCATGTGTCCAAGGTTGTATAATAGACTGGCCATTGCCAACTCGGGGGTAGTCATTCGTGAATCGGGAAAGTATGTCCCCCCCGCAAGAACGCCCGCAGAAACGTGGCATGACAACCTGAAAAGGTTGGCCAAAAATGTTGCCGCAGCCGCTCTCACCCCGGAACTCCAGCTCCAGAGACCGGCAAGGCCCAGGCATCCGAATGCCAGCGGATAATCGAGAATAAACTGAAGCGGGTGGACGACATAGGGCCTCAAGGCCGCCGATAAAAGCCCTAGAAGCATTCCCACGACAACTCCTGAACCAGGGCCCCTCCGGGCGCCCAGAACCATGATCGGAAAAACTCCGATCGAGACCGAACCTCCGTTCGGCAGTTGAAAGAGCTTGATTTGCGCCAAAGCCAAGGCAAGCCCTAGAAACATCCCACATTCAGCTAAGTGTTTAAGTCGGGAGTTTATCACGGAGAGTATGCTATCATGCAGTGTGGGCGCAAGCCAACGAATTGCCTTGATTTTGAGCTTCGAGTCGGTATCAGGTTATCATTGAGTAACCTCTCAATAAGCCCGGGCAAAAACATGAAAATGGGCAACAACTTTGGAGGGCGCAACGCGCCCCCCTTTTTTGAGAAGTTACATCATTGACTCCTAAAATGGGTGTGACCTTTGAAGGATGCAAGGGTCATTACCAACTCAGGCTGTATCGCGACTAACAATGTCCGCTAAATTTCTCGGTTTGGCCCTAAATAGTGGACGCGGCATCTTG
The DNA here is from genome assembly GCA_001872985.1 of bacterium CG2_30_54_10. GTDB lineage: Bacteria > Muiribacteriota > Ozemobacteria > Ozemobacterales > Ozemobacteraceae > CG2-30-54-10. Next base: position 989 of record MNYA01000077.1, read on the forward strand.
CCGCGTCGCAGCAGCTGGAAGCCGCTGCCACGTTGGGCCGACACATTGTGCAAAGGTCACGCCGCCTAAAATTCTTTTTGAAATCCGTGCCACCGCGGAGATTGGTGAGGTGCGGTTGTCATAATAAGCTTTCGGGTTGCAAATGCCGATAGTTTTATCATATCGAAGGGCCAACGAGGAGGCAATACATGAACCCCACACAAAAATTAAGAGTAGGCGTGATTTTCGGCGGAAGGTCCGGCGAGCACGAGGTTTCGCTTGTTTCGGCTCAGTCGATCATCAAAGCCCTCAATCCGGAAAAGTATGATGTCATCCCGATCGGAATCTCCAAACGCGGAACTTGGCTGGTAGGAGCCGACCCCCAAGGTTTCCTGCCCGAACCTTCTGGCCGACAACAGATAGATTGCCAACCTCAGGGCGCAAACCAAGGGCAAACCGGGCTTATTGGAGATCCTTCCCATCGCGGAATGGTACTGCTCGAAAAGACGAAGCCTACCGGCCGGGTCAAGCTCGACGTGCTCTTTCCCATCGTTCACGGAACCTACGGCGAAGACGGCACGCTGCAAGGACTTATTGAAATGGCTGACATCCCCTATGTCGGGTGCGGAGTGCTCGCATCCGCTTTGGGTATGGACAAAACCGCTTCCAAAAGAGTTTTCCGCGATGCCGGGCTCCCGACCGGCGCGTTCATGGAAATCCTCAGAAAAGACTTCAAGTCCGATCCGGACAAAATGCTTGAAAAGATTGAAGCTGAATTCACCTACCCTTGCTTCGTAAAACCGGTAAATTCAGGGTCTTCGGTCGGAATATCGAAAGCCCACGATCGCGCCGAGCTTCTTGCCGCCTTGGATCTGGCGGGGAAGTTCGATCGAAAAATTCTCATCGAAGCTTTCATTGATGGGCGTGAGCTGGAAGTTTCCGTGCTCGGCAACGACGAGCCAATCGCATCAGTACCGGGCGAAGTCGTGCCGTGCAATGAGTTCTACGATTACAACGCGAAATACAACGACAGCCAATCGGAGCTGCATATTCCCGCAAAGCTCTCCGCCGAACAGACTGCCGAGATCCGGGGGTTGGCTGTGAGGGCCTTCAAATCGCTCGACTGCGCCGGCATGGCACGGGTGGACTTCTTCATGGAACGCTCCACGGGGAGGATGATTATCAACGAGGTCAACACCATCCCCGGCTTCACCGCTATCAGCATGTATCCAAAGTTGTGGGAGGCCACCGGGGTTTCTTACTCCGAGCTGGTCGACCGCCTGATCTCACTGGCGCTGGAACGCCACACCGACAAACAGGAATCCCTGAAGTCGATCTCGTAGCCGACACTACAGCCCAACCGAGGAAATCCGGCATCCGGTGGCGGTTCCCTGCCAGGTTGGCGGCGGGGTTTCGGCAAGGGCGTCCTTCATTCCGGCGCTACAAAGAAGGCAAATCCGATCGGCGGGAAGAATTGGGTCAGCCTTTCTGGCGCACGCTTTCTGGGCGCAAGAAAGTATTTCCAAACCCTTGCCTCCTGAAAGAAGAAGAACCTCGGCGCCGAATTCCACGTGCTTGGCGGCCAGTTCTCGCCATCGGGAAACCCGGGCGGACGCTTCCAAATGATAATCCAGGGTGCAAAGGTGGACGGCATCTTGTTGGCCGCCTTTCCAATCAAGGGCAAGACGGCTCCGCCAGAGAGCGATCAAGGTCGGAAAAGAGGGGGCGTGGCTTGATTCGAGGCATTCACCGGCGAGGCATCGAAGGCGCCTCTTCCGCTCCTGAAGCGGAGGGTGTATTCCAAGGAGTTCCTCTCCCTCTCGAACGCGCACAGGTAGAAAATTCGCGACTGTAAGATCGGACAAAGCCCGGATATATTCCTCACGACCCACGATTGCGGCTGCGAACGAATCAGCCTCGCACTCATAAACCCAGGCTATTTTTCTGAAAATTTTCATGACGGAAAGAAAGACCACGAAAAAGCCCAGGGCTTGCCAAGGCCCAGGGCCAATCGTCAGACAACGCTGTACCTCGATCGGCCAGACGACGGCATAAAGCCCGCCCAACATCGTTCCGGCGAACAGCAAAAGAAAGTAGACGAACAGATGCCCCTTTTCGAGATGCCCACGCTCATGTGCCACGATTGCAGCCACGAGCTCAGCGCTGAATTCATCGGCCAGCGGCGTGGTTACCGCGATCCCCTGAGTCGGGCTGAAATACCCAAAACTGAGCGCATTGAAAATTTTCCCTCCCGTCAGGTTCCACTTGTAGACTGGAACTTTTAAATCCTTGGCCCAGAGCGGCATTTGCTGCGGATTCTGACGCCAAAGGCCCAACAATGTTGGTATGAATACCGGAAGAATCAACAGCATTGCCCCGCAAAGAGCCGGAAATCCGAGGCCAACTCCCAGGGGCCAGGTCACCGGCCACAAAGGCAAGGCAGCGGTCATTTCCCGTAATATAAGAAGAGCAAGCAGTGGGATTATCAGAACAATTGAGTTCAGCAGCGACATTCGGATGAAAACAGCGAAATAGGCAAAAAAGCTCCAGCTTGTCTGGCGAACTTCCCGATCGAGGTGATAGAACGGATAGAGAGAAAAAAGTCCGGCCGCCAAAAGATGGAGAAACGCGAGCACCAGAGAATGGCTGTAGCCTAGCGCCGCGGGAAGGTTCCAAAAAAGCACCATTACGCTCGAAAACAGGCAGAGAATTGTTCCGATGACTGACCGCACAAAAGCGAAATAAGGCCCGGGGCGTTCCTGTTCTGTGGGGAATCTCTTCAACCAGCGGCGGCAGCGTATCTCGCTGACGAACCAAGGCAGAAGCAGAAGAACCAACCAAGCAAGAAGCATCTTGAGCCTGCGTTTCTGGTCGATACCGGCCTGAGCTCCCGTAAGCTTTTTCAAATAGTCCGCGATCTGTGCCGGGAAAGCTGCTTTTAGATCCTTGTTTTCAACCGCTATGCGAAATGTTTCGTAATAGCCTGTATTCCGACAGGCCCCGTAGAGTTGTGCCAGAATGTCAGCCCGCTCGTCCAGGTTCTGAGAGCCTTTCAGGGCGCGACTCAACATCGGGATTGCACGGTCCGGATGTCCGTAATTCCCGAGAATCGTTCCGCGGATGGCCTCGATGGATGATTGATCGGATGGTCCGGC
>MNYA01000298.1 GCA_001872985.1 bacterium CG2_30_54_10
CAATTATAGAGAAGTGGGCGTAACGTTGATCCGATCTGCGTTTGAGGCTTTTTGACTTCAGACCGCTAAACTCATACAAATTTTCAAGTAACGCAAAAATGACGCGAGTGTTGGCAATAGATTCCTTCTGTTCAAAAGGGGGGGGTAGATATTCTTTCCTGGCTTGAAAGATATTTTGGTTGGCTTCAAAAAGACAACCCGAGCGGCGCCGTTGAACGTTTGCCCGAACTCGGCCCGGGTGGTGAAACCTCGGTTCCCGGTGTTTTTGTCGTCGGCGACCTGACAGGAATTCCCTTGCTTCACCTCGCGGTTGAATCCGGGGCCAAACTTATCCAGCGATTTGCCGATGATCCGGCGTTTCTGAACGCACGCGCCCCGGCGACAGCGGAACCAGCCACTGATGTGTCTGATATTGTCGATGTGATAATCATTGGCGCAGGGCCTGCCGGCGTGGCTGCGGCGATTGCCTGCCGGGAACGGGGCTGGTCCCATGTCCTTCTCGAAGCCACCGTGCCGTTCAACACCCTCCAAAACTACCCAAAGGGCAAGCCAATTTCGTCTGGAGATAACGGTGCTCTTCTCCGAACCCCGCCCATCATCAAGGACGGCACCAAGGAGACTCTCCTCGCCGAACTCAAATCAGATCTTGCCGCTCGTCACATTGAGGTGCAAACGGGTGCTTCCGTATCGCGTATCCAGCGGGTTGGGGAATACCTCGAAGTTGAGTCTTCCCGGCAAACCTATCGGGGCCGCCGCGTGGCGCTGGCCATTGGCAAGAGCGGAAATGCCCGGTCGCTCGGCATTCCAGGAGAACATTTACCTAAGGTTTTTAACCGGCTGTTCGATCCACAGGATCATGCCGGGCAGAACGTGCTTGTTGTGGGCGGGGGTGATTCCGCCCTTGAGACGGCCATCGCCTTGGCCCAAGTCGGTTGTAGGGTGACCCATTCCTACCGAAAAGAGGGCTTTGCCCGTCCGAAGGAGGGCAATCAAACGATCTTTTCCAACCTTGTGAAAGAAGGTCGCATTATCCCTTTTTGGAATTCCCAGATTCGGGAAATTCGGACGGGAAACGTCGTCCTGCAGTCATCTTCAGGGGAGACCGTCATCGACAATGACGCGGTTTTCGCGATGATCGGCCGCGAGCTGCCGCTGGCCTTTTTCCAAAGGTCAGGTATCCGAATGGAGGGTGAAAGGTTCTTCGTCTGGTGGCTTTCTCTGGTCACGATGATCAGCTTCTTCGTTATGTTGTATTTTGGGAAAAAGGGAAACGCCTACCCTGTTTTTTCCCTGGCTGGAGCTGAGACTCTCTGGAGCAAGTTTCTGGCCTTTTTGCAGGCGCCATTTCTTCTGGCTCATCATCAGGCCCTTTTCGGCGCCTACGGCTTAACAGGCTACCAAGCTTGGTTCAACCCCTTTCATTTTCTGATGGGGTGGCTGGGTGCCATGATTTTTATTCCGGCAGGCTGTGCCACGCTGTTCGTGACCTTGAAACGGTATGATTCGCTCTTGGGTTCAACTTGGCACATTCTGAAAACGGCTTTTCTGACGATTGCCGCAACACTCTTTTTCTGGGTCTATTTTCACAGCGTCTACGGAAGCGCCGCTTCATGGGTCAATGATCCCACCCAGTGCTATGCAGGCTTGTATTGCGTTACCATGTTCTTCTTCGGCATCAGGCGCTGCCTTGTAACCCCCAGCCGATACGTGCGTCTTCAGGTTGCGGTTCTTTGCGCGATTCAGGTGTGCCTGCTCTATCTCTTGCCTTTTCAAAAAATAGGTGATTCACAGGTATTTGACATTCTTATTGGGCGGCACTTTGACCCTGATGGTTGGGTCATGCGGCAGGTGTTTCCCATCGGTCGGTGGACCAGCTTCTGGTTTGTGCTTTTCTGGCCTCTCTCTCTGGATTCCTTTGGCGCGACAACCTTCTGGACTGTTTTTCCTCTGGTTCAGCTTGGCGTTCTGTTCTGGTGTATCCGACATTGGGGGAAGGGAATCTATTGCGGTTGGATCTGCAGTTGCGGAGGCATGGCCGAAACCTTTGGCGATGAATACCGCACCAGGAGCCCGCATGGCCCGGTAGCAAAAAAACTTGAAAACATCGGGCAGGTCGTTCTGGCTTTTGCTATCCTGGCCACCGGCCTGCACCTGGCATTGAAAAAAGGATGGCTGGTTGGTATAACCGCGGCGGGGGCCGACCTCACTTGGGGAGTCTATCTGCTTACCATTGACATCGTCTTTGCCGGAGTTCTCGGCCTTGGCGTCTATGGGCTCCTCGGTGGTCGGGTCTGGTGCCGTTACGGCTGTCCTCTGGCGGCCATCATGCATATCATGACCAGGTTCTCACGATATCGTATCCTGGCTGAAAAGAAAAAGTGCATTTCTTGCGGAATTTGTACAAAGGTTTGCCACATGGGAATTGATGTCATGAATTATGCAAGTAAAGGCATTCCCATGAATGATGTAGAATGTGTGCGATGCTCCGCCTGTATTTTCCATTGCCCCATGCACGTTTTAGCTTTTGGCAAGCTCGATCAACCTGATCCGGACAATCGCTCCCGTCTTGCCATTCCGGTCTGCGGGAAGGATGATTGGCGGGCGGGTCTGCGATGACCGACCTGGTCAATAAAGGAGATACCCGAATGCCATTTCAATTGGATGAAAGCTTCTTTTCCCATTTTCCCTTCGTAAAATTCCGGCTCTGGGGAGTATTTGTGGCTGCTCTTTTCCTGGTTTTCGGGCTGATGGTTCCGGATGCCCGTGCTGAAACTTTTAACCACAGCTCATTTGACCGATTGCTCCAAAGCTATGTAAAAGACGGAACCGTTGATTATAAGGGATTACAGCGTGATGAATCGCAACTGGACGCCTATCTTGCCACCCTGGCGAACGCTCCGTTTGATTCCATGAACCGCGCGGAACAAATGGCCCTGCTCATCAACTCCTACAATGCCTGTACTCTGAAACTGATTCTACGCCATTACGGGAAAATCGCCTCCATCAAAGACATCAAAAATCCGTGGAAAACAAAAGAGTGGAAGATCGGCGGAAAAACTCTTTCCCTGGATGAAATGGAAAACACCTATTTGCGTGGGAAGTTCAAGGACCCCCGAATTCATTTCAGTATCGTCTGCGCTTCGGTAGGGTGCCCTTCCCTGCAGCCTCATGCCTTCCTGGCCACATCGCTTGACGAGCAGCTTGAATCTGCATTCCGGGGGTTTGCGGCTTCGACCGAACATGTTCTATTCAGCGACTCCGGAAATCCGCGATTATCGGTAAGCAAAATTTTCGAGTGGTTTGGGGATGATTTCCAGCAGGGAGGCAAAACCTTTGTTGATGGCCTTATTGAACATGTGCCTGCGGCTCTGGCAGCAACCTTGAGAAAAAAAAGGAGCGCCCTCACCGTGGATTTCCTACCCTTCGATTGGTCTTTGAATGACCGTAAATAAATCTGCATGATCCAGATCTTTCAGATGGCCTTGACCTCACTGTATTTTCTGGCCGCGATTTCCCTCTTCATCTATGGGTTAAACTGTTACGTCATGATGACGCTTGCCATTTGGGGAAAAGGTGCGGCGATCGCCCGCCAGCAGGAGACCCTGACCAGGTATCGAGGTCGCACGATTCAACCGGATGCGCCCATGGTAAGCACGCTTCTCCCTTTATTCAATGAGTTTAACGTCGCTGAAAGGCTTATTCGGTCAGCCTGTGCCATGACCTACCCTACCGGTCGGCATGAAGTTCTGGTGCTCGATGATTCAACCGACGAAACCCGAGATCTGGTTGAGTCGGTCGTTCGCGAACTGAAGGCCTCGGGAACAGCGATTCGACTCATACCCCGGGAAAACCGGGAAGGATTCAAAGCCGGCGCCCTCGCCAACGCACACAAACATGCCCGTGGTGATTTCCTTGCCCTTTTCGACGCTGACTTTGTGCCACCCACTGATTTCCTGGAACGAACGATTCCATTTTTCCTGGCCGATTCCCGATTGGGGCTGGTGCAAACCCGCTGGGGGCATT
>MNYA01000463.1 GCA_001872985.1 bacterium CG2_30_54_10
TTTCAATCAATTTCAAAAGATTCAACTCGTAAGTCGCGGCCTTTGATGATTTCGACATCATTTCCATCGCAAATCGGACATACGAAAACCGGCTCGGCCGGTTCACTGTTTTTTTTGCATTCTTTACAATATATTTCCAATGGAATGATTTTTATCACAAGCTCGGCATCGGAAAAAATTGTTCCCCTGCGAGCTACTTCGAAGTTGAAATGCATGCATTCCGGAATAACTGTCGAAAATGCGCCGATCATCAGATTGACCCTGGCGACCCGTTTCCCGAGATGACCCCCGTAAAGGTTGTCCATTTTTTGCTCTACGATCGAAAAGATATTTCGTATGATTGAAAGTTCGTGCATGCGAAATCAACCTCACGGGACAATCGAGATGATACGTCCATTCATTTTTTGGCATTGGGAATGTGTTAATACTACAACGGCACTTTTCTTCGTAGATCTTGATTGCATCGTGGTTTCCTGAGTTTTGCGCGATTCTGCGAAAAGAGGCTTCACCAACGGTTCTGGTAAAGCAAGTGCCGTTGTAGTAATAGGCCTTCCGAACCTTGTGCAATTCGTATCTGCTCAAAAAGAGGGGGCACGCGCCCCCTCTCGACACGCGAAGTGAATTCGCGTGTCTCACTCCCCGCGGTCGGGCGCTTTGCGCCCTCCGGTCTGCCTTCACTCTTCCCCCAACTTATTGAGATGATACGAATTTCTCAACGAAAGGGTAATTGAATATGTTCACTTCCCCATCAGCTCCAGTGGTGCATGGATCGTTGGCATCGACGAATTGAGCGGTTGAAAACTCCGGCTGTTTCGACGAAGCAGTGGATTGGATCTGCCGGCTGTTTCAGCGAACGGCGGGAAGATCAATGCCGATTGTGCCGGTTCCGATAATGAGATGTGGGCCGCCTTTGCCGGGCAGTTGCCGGGATTCGGCATCCTTTCCCGTTCTTCCGAACTGTCGCACGCTGGCGAATGTGTAGCGCAGAACGGTCTTTTCACCGCTTTTCATCATCACGTAAGGGAAAGTTATGCTCTTGAAACTTCTCGCAAAACCGTACGCGCGTTTGAACTTGAAGTCTATGCGAATCCTGACCTGACCGATGTCCAGATTCCGCCATTCGCCCTTATAAATAGCCGTGAATTCCACTCCAAGCCCTTCCCGCCTCGACCCCGAAATCGCATCACGCGGTTCCTTGGCCGATAGAGAAAGATTCCCGCGGTAAACATCGTTGATATACACCTTTCCGAATTCCGGAAGGCGGCTCGGATTGTCCCCGGAAAACATGACCTCCGCGACGAGCACACCCGTGGCGCTCGCGACAAGGCGGGATTGCGGGGCAAGCAGGTTCATTCCACATTTTGGACAGACCATTACCAGCTCCGGGAAACCAAGGCTTCCGCAATTTCCACAGTCACGGGAAAATCCGGTTCCCTGGAAAACCCAAAGAACTAAAATCGCCGACATAGCCCAAACGCCGATGCCGCCAGTATTTTGCCTCAACGCCGGGACACCAGTGCCACGGATGCGCGAAGGTGGCCGCCGCGCCACGATGGCGCAGTCCTGGCGGACACCCTTGATAATTGGGTTTAGTTTCATGATTTCCTTATTAATACTACAACAGGAGATGCCTCAGGGACACCGAGAACGCAAATAATACGAAAAATTCATGCCACCCATCAACAAATTCGGGTCTTTTGCCGATGACCCACCTACGCCAGGAGGTGTGCTATGTCCAAGGAGTTTATCAAACCGATTTTCCGGGCCTACTCGGATTCCCTGCTCTCCTTCATCAGATTCCTACGGAACAGCCTGCCTTTGATTCCCGGTGAGAGTGATTTTTCCTCCCTCGAAAAGTTCGACGAGGAAACGCGAAAGTAAACGTCATCGCCCTCTAAAGCCATCCGGAGCCATCCAAGATCCGGGTGGCGTTTTCGCGTGGCAGAGAAACCAACGATTTCAGTGCCAACTATTTCAGTTGATTTAATAATGGATTCCAGATAAAATAAAAAAGAATTTATCTTGTTCGTGGAAAGCAATTAAATGCCCTTCGATACCAAGTTCGAGTTCATCATACAGTTCGAGAAGATTCTCGGGGATATGAAGAAAAAGAACCCCGAGACTTGCCAGCGAAACATCCAGTTTCTCAGTTCTGAAAAATTGGAGACGATTCTTCCCGTCCTTCAAAAATTTTTTCCATCCGACAAAGCCTTGATCGAAACCCTCCTTCGCAAGGATATCGATATGATGCTGATGCGGATTCTCCGGTCTGAAGTGGCTGTTCTGCAAGGAGAAGGCGAGAGGCTTGTCGGCAAAGGCCGGGCGATCGTTAACCAGTTCGGCTTTCTTCCACCTGTCGCCTTCTTCTTCCTTTACAACGGAGCAGAGCTGTTTGACGCAATGGTGAACCGCATCTACCAGGATCTGAAGAAAAAAGAGAAGCCCGTTTCCCTTTCGGAAATATGGAAGCGGTTTGCTGCCCCACTTACGGCCAGTTTCGAACTCAAAAGTATTTTTTCTAAGGATCTTCTTTTCAAGATTCGTCAGCGGCTAAAGAACTACCTCGACAAAGACCGTCGTTTTGTAATTGATGCCCGCAGCCCCAAGAAACTCTACATCGCACTTTCCGAATGGGGCGACCTGACCTCGCCCAACCGCTGATCCATTGAGTTGATTTCATGGCTGCGAATCGGGTTAAACGTTGGTTCCATGAGGTTTTTGGCGGTATTCCCAACCTTTGGGGCGGGTTGTTTGTCATCGGCTGGGCGCTCAGTCTTGGGTTCGAGCTAGGCGCACCGAGCGATTCCGTTGCGATCGGGTTTTCCGGCCTTTACCAGATTTTTGCGCTTGTCGTTATCCTGAGAAAATATTTTCAATTCAGACGGGAACTTCAGTTCCTTAGAGAGTTCCATCATCTTTCCCAGACCCTCGACGATCTGCGTCTGATCGACCAGGAAAAACCTTTTACGCGGCTTCTCGAAGCAGTCGTTCGGATTGCCGGTTTCGATCGGGTGATTCTTTTTCTGGTCGATGATGAGGGGGAGACCGCCAAAGCCGAAGCTGCATTCAATCTTCCCGAAAGCGAGTGTAAAGATCTGGTGCTGAGGCGGGACGACTTCGATTCCATCGCCTGGGAAGTCATGGATCTCCACGAGCCCATGGTGATAAATGACCCAGCAAGTCACCCGAGGGTTCACCCGCGGATTCAGCAGTTGATGGGAACAAGCCAGTATGCCCTTTCTCCGATCGCGGGGGGGGGAGTCACATGGGGGTGCCTCCTGGTTGACAGGCACACCTCCGGAACCCCGATTACCGATGATGATATTCTTCAACTGCAGGTGCTGGCCGATCAGATCGCGATTACCCTTCATAATCACGCTCTACATCAGGAAATCATGCTCAAAGCGCAGCTTCTCGAGGATCAGGGGCAGAAGATAAGACATGAACTTTCTCTTGCCCGCCTGGTTCAGGACGGGGCGCTTCTCAGGGGTTCCCCGAATTGGAAGGGCTATTCCCTTGCAAGCATCATCAGGCCGGCCCGGTTCATCGGCGGCGATTTCTTCAGGTTTCTTGACGGATGCAAACGGGGAAAGCATCTCTGTCATAGTAGGGAATGCCCCGGTTGCCCCAATCATCTTCCCGGCGTGTTGATCGGAGATGTTTGCGGGAAGGGCATTCCGGCAGCTCTTATCATGGGGGTTGTGAACAGCCTTTTCGGCGAGAAGGTGATGTATTTCTCCGATCCGGCCAGAATCATGACCGAGGTCAATTCTTCCTTGAAGGAATACCTGGGCGCGGATTCACGCTTCAACTCCACAGCCTTCCTCGGATTTTTCCAGCCTCAGGAAGGCAACTTCGTGTATGCCAATGCCGGTCACGATTTCCCTCTCTTCCATTGCATGAGAAGCGATGAACTTACCCAATTGGAAAGTACCGGAACCCTTCTCGGAATTTTCCGGGAAAGCACATATAGTTCAAAGGAAATCCCTTACACTAAGGGCGATAGGATATTTTCCTACACCGACGGGCTTCTCGAGTGCCTGGAAGAAGGCCGGG
>MNYA01000331.1 GCA_001872985.1 bacterium CG2_30_54_10
GAAAAGCCGGTCGTGAAAGTAATCCGTTCTCCGATGGATTTTACTATCCGTCAGGTCGAGTACAACGGAACGGTCGGCGAACGCGGTGTGAAGTTCCATGCCCGCTTCGACTTGGAGCTATTTAACGATGGCTGGAAGATCATCAGGGTTCTTTCGGCGTCCGTTGTCCCGTCAAAGGCCGCTCTTGACGGGATCCCGGCTCCGCTCGATCTGATCAAAGGCGCCGATAAGGAAGGCAACTTCTACGGGTTGATCTCCAATGCAACTGGTTCGAGGGTTCTTGAAGTGGATTTCTTTCTTCCGTTCTCAGCAACCGAGTTCAACACCCGCCGGTTCGAGTTCCAGACGATCCCGCTGTGTATTTCGACCCTTGAGCTCACTGTTCCGGAAGGCAATTGCGATGCCTGGATCGATCCGGGAGTTCTTTCGGTGATCGCGTCAGGTGTGCAGGGAACCACCTTCAAGGCGATTCTCCCTCCGACGCGCAAAGTCAGGCTCGAACTCGCCCGACGATTGTCGGCCCCCGTAGCATCGGTTATCGAGGAGTCGGCCGAGAGTGAAACTGCTTCGGCCGCGTCTTCGCATGCGGCTTCGGCCCCGGTGATTCTTCGTGAAGAGACCCGAGTCGCCGTTAACGAAAGGAACCTTCTGGTTTTCGAGGAAGGGTTTGTTCGAGGGAGGAATCTGTACTCCCTTCAAATCACCGGGACCGAGGGAATCTCCAGCTTTACGCTTCGGGTTCCGCCTCAATTGAGGATTCTCAAGGTCGAAGACAGGGTGGTTGATGACTGGAAGGTGGAGGAAAAGGCCGACGAAAAATTTCGGCGACTCAATGTCGTCTTCACCTCCGAGGTTCGTGGACAGATCGGATTCGCGGTCGATTTCGAGGACGATATCCAGGACAAGAAAGAGGAAACCTATCCAGTTCCGGAACTGGTGCCCGTCAACGTCGATCGAAGCACCGGGCTGTTGGCGATAGGTTGCCTTCCCGTTCTCGAGGTAGCCGCCCAGGAACCGTCAACTGGCTACAGCCCGATCGATGCTGGTGAGTTTCTGCGGGATTACAAGGGGCAGGCGCCCGAGAAGCTTCCTTACGTTTTCAAATTCATCAAACATCCAAACAAGCTTCAGTTGAGCGTTACTCGGCCAAAAGCCGTGGAACAGTCTTCGGCGGTCGTCGACGAGGCCGAAGCCATGACACTCGTAAACGAGGATGGCTTCCTGCTCACGCGAATGGCGTTTGAAGTTCGAAACAACTCCGAGCAATTCCTGAAGATCCGGCTTCCTCGTCTGAACAATGCCACCGCAACCCTTTGGAGCAGCGAGGTGGCAAACCTTGCAGTGAAGGCGGGTTACGATCCGGAGCGGGAGGTATTCAACGTTCCGATCATTCGTTCTCCGATGGTAAACGGGGAGTCCCAGCCTTTTCCGGTCGAAATTATTTTTGCGATTCGCCTCAATTCGCAACTGCGATCCCTTCAATCGTTACGGCTGGAACTTCCCAGGGTTCACCTCGATGTAAGCGAACTGAGTTGGGTGGTCTTTCTTCCGGAGGGGTTCGAGCTGATGCGGGGCCAGGGGAATGTGGATCGGACGATGGATCGTCCGGCACAACCGCTTCTCGAAGGCAGTAAACAATTCCCCGGGCTCGATCTAAGTGCCTTGATGAATACTAAAACCCAAGCGATTCGGCAAAGGGAAAACAGTGGAACCGGCCATGTAGGGCTTCTTCCGGTCAAGTTCATGATTCCGACCACGTCCTGGTCGAGCGGCTTTATCATGCAGCAGGTTGGCCCCAAGGGCGAACCTCCTCACGTTGAAGGTTTTCTCGTAAGTCCGCGCGTCGGTTCGGGACTGGCTTTACAGCTTGCGATGATTCTTGGCGGAGCATTGGCCGGGTTTGCGTTCATATTTCTTTTCATCGGTCGGCACCGGTTCTTCTGGTTCACTCTTCTCGCCATACTATCTTCGGGTCTGGCTTTCACTTTGATGATGAAGTTGTACCAGGCTGACAATTCCTTCAAGATGGGCTTTCTCAGCACGTTCGTCACATTCGTTCTTTTTTACCTCTACAGATGGAATCCGAGCGAATCGAAGCCGTCGGCCTGACACGGCAAGTAAGGGAAGCAAAGTTATGGAAGCATTTCCAAACGCGAATTTCAGCCTCACTGGCGAGGGAAGGGCTCCCCGCCTTCCACTGGGTGGAATGGGTATTCCCATTCTTTTGTTTCTGGCTTCGGTCTGGTTCTGGGAAAACCCGCTCGTCTACCCGATCAAGCTGTTGACTGTTTTCTTTCATGAGCTGTCGCATGGATTGGCGGCGGTTATAACCGGCGGAAGCATGCACACGATAGAGCTTACCGCCGATCAGGGCGGGCTATGCTGGACTGCCGGAGGAAGCTGGTTTCTGATACTTTCGGCGGGTTACCTGGGAAGCCTACTCTGGGGCGCCGGCCTGCTCTACGCCGCCGCCCGGACCCGGGCTGACCGTGAGATCGTTCAGTTTCTGGGCGGGCTTTTGATCGTTGTTACCGTAATTTATGTAAGAACGACTGCCGGGGTGATTTTCGGTCTTTCTTTCGGGGCGGCAATGCTTGCGTTTGCGAGCCAGTTCGGTGAGGTGGCGTGCGACCAGCTTCTTCGGTACATCGGGGTTACTTCGTGTTTCTACGTGATATTGGACATCAAATCCGATCTGATCGATCGTTCGATTCCCCAATCTGATGCCTACCGTCTCGCTCAGGAGCTCCACCTTCCCAGCATCGTTGTGGGTGTAGCGTGGCTGCTGTTCGCGATTTATGTTACCTTTCGCGTTCTTGAGGCGACCCTGCGGCAGAAGCAATGAAACTTGCAGCAGGGCTGCGGGATGCGAGTGTTTGATAGCCGCCGGAAGCCTGCTCTCAGGTTTCGTGTACCGATTCTCCGCGAACCCCTGAAGCTTTAGTCAATTTTAGCAACTGCGAATTTAGATTTCGATGTCGCTGTCAGCTTCTCCACCCGCATCAACAAATTCAGCACACTCACGCGGCGGCATCGCCCCAATCAATCTTTCTTCTTTTCCGAGTCGTAGGACGCGAAGTCATCCTGGCCGGGAACGAAAACCGGATAGGTCACAAGACGGTTCTTCCGCTTGTGGACCTCGGAGTCGTAATGCTTTTTGATGGTTTTCCAGTCAGCAAGTGACAAAAGATCCTGGACAAAATTGAGGATCCGGACATGGTCGTACAGATTGTAGACGGGAAACTCGACCGTGACGAGGTCGATGGGAGCCGAGCATTCCGAAAAACGCTTGCTCCAGCTTTCCCTGAAGTGGGCTTCGGAATCGCAGCAGTTCAGCATGACGATCCGATAGTCCTGGGAAAATACGGTTGCCTCAAGATCTTCCGCGGTAGCCTTGAAATAGCGGTAAGGCTCCGTGTGCCGGTCTTCAATGTTCTCGCCATTCCCGCTCCGAAAAATGTCATCCCGAGTGGAAAAAGCCATTCCGCCCCCGTAACGAGCATGACCGGAATAAATCACCACATCGATCGTTGGGTCTTCCAAAGCGTCCTTGAAGAGGCTCTTCGCATCCGAGGTGACTGAAGTGAAAACGCCAAGCTCGATCCTCGCGCTTCGCCCGTTGAAATAAACTTTCTTTCCATTGAGCGTTTCAAAGGCGGGGAAAACGGCCTCAATCGTTTCCCGGGGATGATCCCATCCCCAGAACAGCGCGATTCTCAGTGTTCCATCGGCAAACATACGCTCGTACCATGGCCTTCCTTTTGGGACATAGCCTTCATGGGTGCGCTTTGGTTCTTTTTTGGAAGAACCACTTGGCTTTTTCGCCTTCGCGCCGTTCAAAAGAACGACTATCAGAACGGCGCATAAAACCAGCGCGACTCTCGGGGTGCGACGAAACCATTCCATACTGTTTTCCCACACACTCATCGGCATATTCGGAAATTTTTTGAGGAAATCCGTATCATCTCAATAATCCGGGGGAGGCATGAGAGCGCACCGGAGGGCGCAAAGCGCCCGACCGCAGGGGATGAGCCTCGCGAATTTACTTCG